>JAGVTF010000201.1 GCA_019136955.1 Verrucomicrobiota bacterium | reverse complement strand
CGACTACGTCAAAACCAATATCCTCTACGCCATGAAACGGAGAGATATGGGCGAGGCGGTCAAGAAATTCATCAGGGAAATCGCCGCCAAATTGTAAGGCTGCTCTCAGGTAATAGCCGCCGGATCGTTGTTTTCTCAAAAAAGTCTGGACTTTTGGGACAAATTAGTACAGGCTCCGTATTGACTTTTAGTCCAAACACAAAAATATTATGGATATTACCTTTAAGTGTCCCATCTGCGACCAGGAGTTAGTGGTGGATGCCTCCTATGCGGGAGAAACAATCGAATGTCCTGAGTGTACAGCCGATATCGTAGTCCCTCCACCCGAAGGCCAGGAAGCCGAAACGGCAGAAGAGACCAACGAAGAGTCTACCGAGCCTGAAACCCCTCTCACCGAATCCCAAAGACTGGCGATGCCCGGTTCGGGCCAGGTGATCAACCCGATGGCCAGCTCCGCTGCTGCCCGTGAGCATAAAACCTTTTCCGTGCCTGTACGCGAAGAAGGAGCAAAAGCCGAAACGCTCATCCAAAAACCACAAGCGCCCCTGGATGCCAGCGCCAAAAAGTGGGGAAAAGGGGTGGCAATAAAAACCATCCGCCGGATTGACTGTATGGAGGTGGGCAAAGACCGATTTGATGAAAAGGTGACCGAGTTTATCAATACCATCGGGCACGACCGGATTTTGGAAATTCAAACCATCACCTACACTTTTCAGGACCTGGCCACCAAGGCGCTCATGACCGATTTTGGTGTGATGATTCTCTACCGTTTGCCTGAAGAGTAGAGAGCTTCCTTTCGCAGCCTGCAACTCACGCCAGCCTCAAGACAGAGGCGCCTGAGTAAGGGAAGTCTTTTTTAAATATCCACTGTTTTTCCTTCCCCTCTCTCAGAGTCAAAGAGGGGAATTAGCATCTATGGGTTTGAGCTTTCTGGAGGGGCAGCCTCCTGCCTGAGCGGCAGATTCAGGCGAACCCGCAACGCATCCGCCATCAGTGGCTCATTTTCATCGGCCAGGGCCAGAAACTGGTTCAGCGCTTCAGTCCTCATGCTCTGGAAAGGCGGCAGCCCCACCCGGTCAAGCGTCGACTGATCACCGGATTTGCCCATCTCTTTCTCATACTTCTGCCAGACCTTAAGCGCTATAGCCGCATAGCCGCTGGCCTCCTCCTCTTCGTCCAGCGCCAAAGTATGAAACGATTGGAAGAGTAGCCCTTCTATGATACCACGGACGCGGTCGGGCGAGTTATCGCGAATATCCTCTTCCACACGCTCAACGACGAACTCATCCAGCGCAATCTTCTCCGGCGTCGCCGTCGGGTCACCGGTCAGGAGGCTCTGGCCCGGGTAGCGCTTGGCAAACTCCCTGAAGTACTTGGCCGATTCAGCAATCCGGTTGTAGGTATAGAGAAAATAGATTGCATCTTTAAGGAAGTTTTTGTGAGCCTTCAGGATATGGTCGTAATATTCAGGGTCCGCATCCGCGAATTCCAGGTACGCTTTATCCGTGTTGGCGATTGCATCCAGATTGGGACGATATTCAAAAGCCTTACTGAAACGGTTCTCAACCAGGCGGCCACGATGAAAATTGAGCAACATCGGCTGATATATCTGGCGGCGCAGCGACATCAGGTCATAGTTCTTGCTCCCCTCGCAACGTTCCAGCCCCAGCATCGCCCAGTAGATAGCGTGTGCATCGGGCAATCGCCACTCGAAAGGCCCATACTTATCATCCACCTTCTTCATGAACGCAGGGTCCATCTTAAACTCTTCTCTGAGTATGCGCACCTTCTCCTTATCCTCATCGCTCTGCGGGTTCAAAAGACGTTCCCAGTCGATCTCCTTACCCAAAACCGATTCCATCTCACTGGCCCAAAAGGATTTATAGAATAAATGGCAATCATCGAGATAGTAGCCGATCTTGTTCTGGAAAAACCAGGCCAGTTCACGGTAGAGCTCGGGACGATGCGGATTATAGGTAAGCCCTTCATCACGAAGCATCTTTACTCCTGAGTAAACCCAGTGCCAGCGCTGCCGGGGGTCGCTAAACTTAATCGAGATGTTATAAGCCAGGTTCCATGCCTGCCACTGCCACACTGCCGCAAAGGTCGGCTCCAGCTTGGTAATCCAGTCTGCCAGTTGAATCGTCTCAAAATAGCGGTCCTGGTCTCCCAGGTCGGTCATGCGCGTCCAGAGAACATTCACGATGAGCCCCCTGAAGCCACCCAACGCCACCGTCGTAAAAGCAAGTATCGGCGGTGCGTTTTCCAGGACTTCCAGGCGGGTCAGGCCCATCTCGGCACGGCCGCGGTTAATCGACTTCTGCAGAAAGTGAACCAAAACCAGCGAAACGACCATCACAGCCGTCATGATGACTTTAAGCAAACGCCCTCTCATAAATTACCCCTGCCCTCCTGTCGGTAAAGCCAGCTCACGTCTTGAAAAACAATAGATACCAAACGCCACAAAAATTCCTCCTACCAGAATAACAACCTGCCCCACCGCCTTGCAGACCATCCACCAGGTGACTGTCCGTCCCTCGCTGAGAAGCTCCACCGGAGAGAAATCCAGCACCACCTCCGTTAACTCCTTGAGGCCCTTAAAGAAAACGACTGAGACATGGTCGATCGTCTTACGCTCGCCGATCCTCCCCGTTTCATGGTCCACACCGCTAATCCCCCCTTCCTCAATCACCTGGCTCATTGTTCCCGTTGAGAGTCCCAAAATCAAAACCGATACGGCGAAGAATGAAGCTACCGGAAAGGAAAGGAAGCTCGAAGCCGAGAGCCCGATGGCCGCCAGAAGCGCCAGCCAGCAAAAGAGTATCAAAAGCCCCTTGAGATAATTGGCCAGGAAGCCTCCCTGCCGATACAGAACCTCCATTCCGTCATTCATATCAAAGTAGAATGTGTCATCCTGGTTATTGAAGAAGCGTATCTGCAAATTCCCTTTTTCATCCAGCAAATTGGGCGGCACCTCTATCTCGTGAAAGACGTTGGGGGTCATCAGCATGATAACACGCCAGGACTGCGGACTGTTCTCCGGTCCCACCTCCCAAAACATCGGGAAAGAGCGGATATCGTCAAAAGTGGTTTTGTGGCTCATCGCGATAAACTTCGTTCTGAGATAAAGCGGTTTGTCCTTGAGATCAGCGCGGTTGACCCCCAGGGGGATATCCCAGAGCCGCATCATGTTTTGCGGGACCAACTGGAATTCGTGTTTGAGCATCTCATGAATCTGCTGTTTGAGCAGTGCGCGGTCGACCTCCATCAGAGAGGATTGCTTCATTCTATCCTGATAAATCTCTTCCACCGCCTGGGTTAAATCCAGTGGCGGCTCCTTGGCCGAGCCTCTGGCGACGAACACCTCATTTTCAAGCACGAATTTTTGATCCTCATTAAGATTGGTTGAGCGATACTCCAGTAATCCATAAATAACCAGCCCCGAGGCTGCCAGAAGCATCGCATTGAGCACCAGAATACCAAGCCACTTGCCGAGCCATACCTTCCAGCGTGCCACAGGTTTAACCACCACGAGCTGGATTCTGCAATCCTCAATGTCCCGAGCCAAAATACCACAAGAGAGCCAAAGCGTGGAGAGGCCCAGCGTCGTTATCGTCAAGCCGAGCGAATAGGCCAACAGTATCTGCACAAACCCGCGTGCCGTACCGTCATCCTTAATGAGAAGCGGCAGAGTCGTCACCGTCACTACCAGAAAAAGAGAAAGTAAAGCAACAATCCGGAAACGAAATGCCGCTTTGAGAGTCAGTTTCGTAATCGCTAAAATGGGCTTCATTTGTTTTCTTTTTTGCCCAGGAGACCGGAAAGCTTTTCACCAGCCTTTTTGAGGCTCTCCCGCCGTTCAGCTGATTCTGTTGCCGCAGGAGCCTCCTCAGCTTCAGCCGGTTCTTGTTTGGGGGCTGCCTTGGAGAGAAGCGCGGAAAGCTTCTCGGAAGCCGCCGCAACGGCAGGCTTTTCTTCTTCCTCAGGAAGCTTCTCGGGGGCAGGCGCAGGCGCAGTCTCTTTGCTGCTGAGCAATCTTTCCAAAATACGATCCTTGGCCTGCACGCGCTCGGAGTCTTCACTTCTCAGGTAGTCAGCCACGGCGCCGCCGGAAACAGCGCCAGAGGTCTCCTCAGCGCTGGAGCGCGCCTTTTTCACAACATCGAGAAAATAGCTTTCCAGATTTTGAGTCGGACTATCCACTGTAACGCTTTCCAGTGCAGAAGACTCTGGAAGCTTCTTCGTTAAATCTGCGCGTATCGTGGCAAGCACCTTTTCAAGCGTCTCACGCTCCAGCACCGGCACCGTAATCCGTAGCTGGTCCGGCGTCGAGAGCAGCTCTTTGAGGGTTCCCATGGCCTGAATCTTTCCACCGTAATAGATCACTACGCGGTCGCAGAC
>JAGVTF010000103.1 GCA_019136955.1 Verrucomicrobiota bacterium | reverse complement strand
GCTATTTCGGATGTTTTCTCCCGGATGGTTCGCGGCCGCGGCCTTTGCTGGCTGGCGATGAGCAGAGATGATGATGCCCATAGCGGAATGATGGATATGGCATCGCTCAGCTCTTGCGTGACCGATAGCTCCGCGGCCTCCTCCTCCTGGGGGTCGGGCTGCCGGATCAATAACGGCGCCGTCAACTGCCTGCCCGATGGAACGCTCCTGAAGCCTCTTTACGAGCTCCTTCGCGAACCGCACTGGAAGCGCGGTCTGGTGACAACCACGGAAATCACCCATGCGACCCCGGCCGGCTTTGGTTCGGCTGCCAAAGGCAGAGGTGACGTGGTCGATATTGCAAACTACTACCGCACACTGGAGATTGAAGTACTCCTGGGTGGTGGCCAAAATATTTACAAGAAAGAGATGCTCGAAGAGCATGACCGCTTTGGATACCAAATCGTCAAGACCTCCGACGAGCTCAAGAAGATTGATGAAAGCAAGAAGGTGCTGGGTCTCTTTGCCGGCGGCCATCTGCCGATGACCATTGACTGGCTGCATCACAAATCGCTGCAGGCGTCGGTTCCGACTCTGGCGGAGATGACGACCAAGGCTCTGGCGATGCTGAGCACTCACGACAACTTTATCCTGCAGGTTGAGGGCGGCCGCGTGGACCATGCCTGCCACGGCTCCGATGCTCCGGGCGCGATCTACGATCACCTGGCTTTTGATGATGCGGTTCAGGTGGCTCTGGATTACCAGAAGACTCATCCCGAGACTTTGATCGTGGTGACGGCCGACCACGGCTGCGGCGGACCGAGCCTGAACGGAATGGGCGGCGGCTACAATGACACTCCCAAACTGCTGGCGCAGGTGCAGAATGCCAAGGGCTCCTTTGAGAGACTCTCCAGTGGGCTGAGAAAGTGCGACAGCGCCCCGAAGGTGCAGGAATATATCGAGAACAATTACGGGCTGAAGCTCAGTTCTACCCAAGCCAACTGGCTGCTCCTGGCAAATGAGGGCCGCCACTCCGAGATTTACGGGCCGATCAGCAGCTACTCGGGCCAGTTGGGCCAGACCCTCGGCAATCACTTCGCGATCAGTTGGGGCTCCGGCAACCACGACGGCGACTATGTCAAGCTGGTGGCCAAGGGACCGGGTGCCGATCGCTTCAAGGGGCTTATCCGCAACACGGAAGTGTTTGACCACTACATGGACTTTGCGGGAATCAAATTCCGCAACAAGCAGTGGACCGGTCAGGCGGCCAGAATGGCGCCGGTCTCCATGGACGGTCACTGGTTCAACACCATGATGGCCTGATTGAAGCAGAGCCAAAGAACGACAAGGGCCTTCCGCGTGAAGGCCCCCTAACAGATAGAGTCAAGGATTTGAATGGCGAGCACTGAAGAGATCAAAAAGGCGCTCGAAGAGATACGATACCCGGGTTACTCGCGGAGTATCGTCTCCTTCAACATCGTCAAAGATATCCGCTCAACGGATGCGGGAACGGAGATCGAGCTCGGGCTCACGACCGATAAGGAAGAGGTGGTGAGCTCTCTGCGCAATGGCGTGGAGCGAGTGGTGGGTGAGCTGACCGGCAAACCGGTGCGGGTCATCGTCACGACTCCCGCCGGCAGTCGCGATGCCGGTCCCACGGTGAGCGACCCCTTCGCGGAGCAGAGCAATATCCCCGGGGTGGAGAACGTAATCGCCATTGCCAGCGGCAAGGGCGGTGTGGGTAAATCGACCCTGGCCGCCAATCTTGCCTGCGTCCTTGCGCAAAAGGGGTACCGCGTGGGGCTATTGGATTGCGATATTTATGGCCCCAGTATCCCGCTCATGATGGGGGTGAAGGGCCAACCGGAGGTGACCGATGATGAGATGCTCATTCCGCCCGAGCGCCACGGCGTCAAGCTGATGAGCATCGGCTTTCTGGCCGAGGATGGGGCGCCGGTGATTTGGCGCGGTCCGCTCATCATGAAAGCGATTCAGCAGTTCCTCATGTACGTGATTTGGGGGGAGCTCGATTTCCTGCTGGTGGATTTGCCGCCAGGTACGGGCGACGCGCAGTTATCCCTCTGCCAGACGGTGCCGCTCAGCGGCGGAGTGGTGGTCACGACGCCGCAGGAGGCCTCGATCGGGGTGGTCCGCAGAGGCATCGGGATGCTGGAGCAGGTGAAGGTCCCCATTCTGGGGATCGTCGAGAACATGAGCGGCTTCGTGACGCCCGAGGGCCAGAGCATTCCTATTTTCGGTACCGGCGGCGGCCGGGGTGAGGCTGAGCGCCGCGGCTATCCTTTCCTGGGAGAGCTCCCGCTCTACCTCAATATCCGCGAGGGCGGCGACCGCGGCGTGCCGGTGGTGGTTTCCGAGCCTGAATCGGAGGCGGCTCTTTCTTTTGGGAAGATTGCCGATGCAATGATTGCTAAACTTAAAAAACTTCAAAGTAAATGAACGAGGATAAATCGAACCCTTCCCCCGAGGAGGCCCCGGGCGTCGTGAGCGAAGAAGAGGTCTGGGATACGCTTCGGCTGGTGTTTGACCCGGAGCTCCCCCTCAGCATTGTTGATCTGGGACTGGTCTATGATGTCCGGGTTGAAGGCAAAAGCGTTTTTGTGAAAATGACGCTGACCATGCCCGGCTGCGTCATGGGCCCCAGCATGGCGGAGGATGCGCAGAACCGGATTCTGGCGCTGCCCGGCGTGGAGGAGGCCAGCGTCGAGATCGTCTGGGACCCGCCCTGGCACCAGAGCATGATGACCGAGGAGGGACGCAAACGTCTGGGCCTGGATTAGACCAGCCGATCCGCCGCGGCGGAAAAAGGGAGAACGCTTCAGAGCGCGTGAGGCATTAACCGGCCTGACGCGTTTTTTTATCCCCGTACCAAACCTTCCAGAGAGTCAAACCGTGAGCGGGCGCAGACATGCCGGCGACTTCGCGGTCCTTTTGGCGGAGCATCGCCTTGACCCCCTCGGGGCTGAAGCGCCCCAGACCAACCTGAACCAGTGTCCCGACCAGAGTGCGGCACATCTTGTAGAGGAACCCGTCGCCGCGGATGATAAAGGTGAGGTGGCTGCCTCGGCGCTGGATGCGGCAACAGTGGACGGTGCGGATGGTGTTTTCCACCCACTGGGCATGAACGCAGGCGAAGGAGCGGAAATCTTGCCGACCCTCCAGATACGTCGCCGCTTCGCGCATCGCCTCCAGATTGAGCTTGCGCGGGACGTGCCAGACGCGGTTTTGGAAGAGCGGGTTCATCCCCGGGTGGTTCCAGAGCTGGTAGCGGTATTCCTTGGCGGTGGCGTGGTACTGGGCATGGAAATCTTGCGCGCAGCGCTGAACCCTCTGGATACGGATATCCTCGGGCAGATGGGCGTTCAATGCCAGGACGAGTTTGCGCGGCGGAATGCGAAATTCTTTTTTGGGGACATCCGCATGGGCGACCAGTGCCAGAGCATGGACGCCGGCATCGGTACGGCTGCAACCGTGGACCCCGAGCGAGCCGGGAAAGAGCTTGCAGAGCGCCTCCTGGACGCATTGCTGGATGGCCAGCCCTGAAAGCTGGAATTGCCAGCCGGCATAGCGGCTCCCGTCAAAGGCGATCACCATTTTGAAGCGATAGTAGCCAGGGAGCGGCAGCCGAGCGGTCGCCGGATGAAGCTCCTCTTTTGGAAGGAGAGCGGCTGAACTGGAAACCTGAGGCGAATCCATCATCTTCCTGACCGGTAGTGAGGCAAAGGGATGAAAGAATCGAAGCCTCCGGAGGGAGACCCCTGCCGGGCGAAAAACGGTAGCTCGACGTTTTTTTTCTTCTTTGCCGGGTTCATTGACTGCGCAGGCCTCCTGGCCGCCCGGGCAGTTTATAACATTTCCCGGGGCAGGCTCAATGAATTCCTGAAAGAAGAGGCGGGAGCCTAAAAATCATCGAGCATTTCATCGACCAGAATCGGACTGCTCCCAAGTTCATTGACGAACTTCCCGCAGACCATGCGTTTATTTTGGCTCAAGATTTTCAAAAGCTTCTTGAGTTTGTCGTGGGTGACCGGTTTGGTCAGGATGCCATCGACCGCCTCCAGATTGTAGTGATCTTCAACGTAGACATCGGCCGTGACGATGAAGATTTTTACCTGCTCTCCTCCGGGGAGCTTGCGGACTTCCCGCGCCAGCTTGTCGCCATCCATCCCCGGCATCTTCAGGTCGGTAAAGAGGAGATCGATTTTTTGGTTCTTGATGATCTCGAGCGCCTCGGCGGCTGAGCTTGCCAGGAGCGGCGAGAAGCCTTCGCGCTTGATCATCTGGTCCAGAACCTTCAGGTTCAGCGCCTGGTCATCGACCAGCAGAACTTCACTGGAAAGGAGAGAGATATCGACTATCGGGGTGGAGTGCTCCTGGGGCCACTCATTATCAGACTGGGAGTTGGCCTCGCTTTTCAC
>JAGVTF010000306.1 GCA_019136955.1 Verrucomicrobiota bacterium | reverse complement strand
ATGTGCAAAGCTAAAATCACGGCCACGGTCATGAGCGGCTCCCGAAGCTTTGAAAGCACGTTAAGAGGAATATCCTGCAGAAGATACTGCGCCTCTTGAGAATCCATGCCGCTCAGACCCCAGTTTCGCCTCTCCCGGAGCGGGCTCTGCTCGATGGTGATTCGGCGAACATCG
This sequence comes from Verrucomicrobiota bacterium, assembly GCA_019136955.1. Classification (GTDB taxonomy): domain Bacteria; phylum Verrucomicrobiota; class Verrucomicrobiia; order Limisphaerales; family UBA1412; genus UBA1412. The sequence goes on along the minus strand of JAGVTF010000306.1, from coordinate 4,335 downwards.
CGCTCTGTTGACTTTCTGAGCGTTTCGGGCGTTTCCTCAACCTGCTTTATCTTGATGCCGGAATAGTTTCCGTCAAAGCTCGGCTCCAGCACTTTAATTCTCTCCAGCAAAGGCGGATGGCTTGAAAAAAACCGCTCCATAAAGAAGAGGCCGCTATTCGCGAAGAAAAACGGCGCAAACTCCCTTCCCCACATCTGCAACGCCATCCCGAAGGGTCTCCTGCTCGCATAGGCTCCGATCTTCTTCAATGCCGAAGCCAACCCTTGCGGATAACGCGTATACTCCACCGCCGTCCCATCGGCCATCCTCTCCATCTGCCGCGCCACCGCCATCTGCAGGAGCAATCCAAAGAAATAACTGATACTGCCCACTATGAGCAGGCTCAGGCTGAGCAAAAGAATAACAATGTAAATCATCAGCACGCCGCCTGGCATGTTTCTTCTGACTAACAGAGCCGTCCTCTGGTCTGTTGCATTTTGGAAAATTTTAAAAGGAGCTCCAAAAATCTTTATCAGAAACATGAACCCGAAGCTCATGCCCGCCAGGTAGGTACGAATCCTCACATCTTGATTGAGAATATGGCTGAACTCGTGTGCAACCACCCCCTGCAGCTCGTCACGGCTCAGATAAACCAGGGCCCCTTGAGTTACCCCTATGACTGAATCCTCCTGCATGTAGCCGGCCGCAAAGGCGTTGATGCTCATATTGCCATCCAGAATATAGATATCCGGCACCCCTACACCTGCGGCCAGCGCGATCTCCTCAACCACGTTCCGAAGTTTGCGCTCGTTCGTATCCTGCGGAAAAGGGAGACGAGGGCGTCCCCCCAGCTCAACCGCCACCACTGCCCCACCCTGCTTCATTTCATTCACTTTGGACCAGGAGACAGAAAGGATTATAAAATTTAAAACGCCAAAAGTGATGAAAAACGCTTTGGGATGCCAAAGATCAGTCTTGAGAGAATAGGAGCCGAACTCCTCGATTAAACTCATTCCATCCAGAAAAAAGAAAGCAATCAGCAGGTAAAAAACCAGAACGGCCCCCAACATGTTCAGAGCGAAACAGTAAAAGAGACGTCTTTTTTTGAGGCGTATACTCTCCTTAGTCCCAAGAAAATCAAAGGTTTTTCTCTGCTGCTCTTTTTCCTGTTGGAGGGTTGCGTCCGTCATTTCCGGAGTTGGCTATCTTTAATCCCTTATCCCCTGTTCCCTTGGAGAGGGAGCTCTTTAGCATTCCACAACAGGAGATTAGCCCAAAAACAACGCTTTTCAAATAGAAAAAGAAAACAATCTTCTTATTGCATAAATCTTTGGTGCTCTCTTTAAAACAAACCCCTTATCCCAAATAAAACAAAAACAGCCATTCAAAATTCTTTCCCCCATTTCCTCTCTAAATACTTGAATTTTACAGGAAACCATTCAAACTATGTTGCTGTGTTTCGGTGAGGAGTCCCTCTCATTGTGACCTCTTTCTGCCGCGAACAATACCGGTATGGAACTAATTAAATTTGTTGATATTAGCCGCTTTCATCTCCCTTTGAGGAACAAGCTCCATGAAGCGGCGATTCGTGTTATTGATAGCGGAGCTTATATTAAGGGCCCCGATGTAAAAATTTTTGAGGCCAACCTGGCCCAATGGATGGGGGTCGAAGAGGTTTGTGGCACGGCTTGCGGCACTTCTGCCCTTTGGGCTGCGCTCAAGGGACTTGGCGTCAAGGCCGGTGGCGAGGTGATCACCACCGTGCACACTGCCATAGCGACGGCCGAAGCGATCACGCTCTGCGGCGCCACTCCGGTTTTTTGTGATCTGGAGCCCGGCTACTTCTTCCTGAGCGCCCAGGAGGTTGAGAAGAAGATTACCCCGCGCACCCAGGCGATCGTGCCGGTCCATCTCTACGGCCAACCGGTGAATCTGGATGACTTTCTGGAGCTCGGCCGCAAATATGGCATCCCTGTCATTGAGGATTGCGCTCAGGCTCAGGGCGCCCGCTACAAGGGGAAATACGTGGGCACGCAGTCGGATGCCGCTATTTTCAGCTTTTTCCCTTCCAAGAACCTCGGCGGCTTTGGCGATGGCGGAGCCTTTACCACCAAAGACCTGGACAAGATGAATTGGATGAGGATGTTCTCCAACCACGGCCGCTCCGAAAAATATGACCACGAGTTTGAGGGAATCAATTCCCGTCTGGATACCCTCCAGGCCGCCCTGCTCAATGTCTGCCTGCCGTATCTGGACCAATGGAATGAGAGCCGCCGCCAGGTGGCGCTCTGGTACGATGAAGGCTTTGCCGATGTTGAAGAGGTGACGATCCCCCAGGTACTGCCCGAGACCGAGCCGATCTACCACGTCTACGTGGTACTTGTTCCGGACCGTGACGGCCTTCGCGAGTATCTCAGGGCGAATCAGATACAGACCGGCATTCATTACCCGATTCCGCTCAGCCTCCAACAGGCTTACAGCTATCTCAACCAGGGCGCCGGCTCCTTCCCGTTGGCCGAAGAGGCCTGCGCACGGATGCTTTCGCTGCCGATGCACCCGGCCCTGGACCGTGAAGAGGTGGAACGGGTCGTCGATACCGTAAAAGAATATCTTGTCCGCTAAGTTTTACCATGAAAGATTCATTGCAACAGTTGGATATTTCAGTCGTCATCCCCGTTTATAACGAGGAAGATAATCTGGAGCCTCTGGTGCTGGAGCTCGAAGAGGCTTTGACAAAGACAGGCAAGAGCTTTGAAGTCATCTGCGTCAATGATGCCAGCACCGATTCAAGCCTGGAACGGCTCAAGAGCCTCCGCGCCAGCCGTGCCTGGCTCAGGATCATTGACCACAGCGTCAATTCCGGAGAAAGCGCCGGTGAGGCCTCCGGCTTCCAGTTCGCCCACGGTGAAGTCATTATCACGATGGATGCTGATTTGCAAATGGACCCGGCCGATATCCCTGCCTTTCTGGAAGCGCTCAAGCCCGATATTGACGCCGTCTGCGGTGTCCGTGCCAGGCGGCAGGATAATTTTGTGCGGCGTCTCTCCACGAAAATCGCCAATGCGTACCGCAACTTCATCACGGGTGATAAAATCTCCGATGCCGGTTGCACCTATCGCGCCATTCGCAGGAAGGCGCTCCGAGAAATCCCCGTCTTTAACGGAATGCACCGCTTCTTGCCGACCATGCTCCGCTACCAGGGCTACCGCGTCGAAGAAATCTTTATTAACCACCGCCCGCGCACCCACGGCGTCTCCAAGTACGGTGTGGGCAACCGCCTCTGGAGGGGGATCAAGGATTGCCTGGGTATGCGCTGGTATCGCAGCCGTGTCGTGAAGGGGGACCGCAGCCGCGAGGTTTTGTAACAGAGCCAATTAGTGAGCGCCGACCCCACCTATCTTCCGGCAAAGAGGAAGCGATTTCCCGTTAAGAGGGTAACGGCGCTTTCGCTCTTCATCCTGCTCCTGATCGGCCTCTTCTTCCAGACTCCATTGAGAGAACACCTGCAGGCAGCCCAACAAACCGCCCAGCGGCTTACTGAGTTTGGCTGGAAAGGGCATATTCTCTTCTCCGTCGGCACCCTGGTGCTGGTGCTGATTGGAATGCCGCGCCTGCTTTTTTGCACAATAGGAGGTATGGCTTTTGGCTGGTGGCTGGGGCTCACCTATGCGGTTCTGGCGACTCTTCTGGCCTACTACTTCCAGTTCATTTTTGTGCGCTGGGGCGGCAAACCTTTTGTGGAAAAATACTTGAAGAAATACCCGCTTGCCGGTAAATATGTGCGCGACGAAGGGTTAAGCGCCGTTATCCTGGCACGGCAGGTTCCTCTGCCCGGGATTGCCCTGAACTTCGCTTTCGGCCTCTCCACCGTCCGCAAGAGAGATTATCTGCTGGGTACGCTGGTCGGCCAGATACCCGAAGCGCTGCCCTGCGCGCTGATCGGCGCCGGTCTGTTGAAAACTTCAGGTACGAGCCTCACCCTGACTCTGGCGGCAGCGGTTGCGGCCTTTGCAGTGCTCTGGATAGGATTCCACCTGCTACTACGATATTTAAAAAAGAAAAAGAAGCATGCAGAATAAAAAGTATAAGTTTGGACTCGTCGGCTGCGGCCGTGTCTCAGAAAACCATCTCAGCGCCCTCACCTCGGGCAATATCCCCGCTGAGCTCGTCGCCATTTGCGACTCCGACCCCGAAAAGGTAAAAGCCAAGTCCGACAAATACAACATCCCCGGCTATGCCGATTATCACCAGATGATGAAGGCGCATCCGGAAATCCAGATCGTCAATATCGCCATCCCCACCGGTTACCATGCCGCCGCCGTCATTGACCTGGCGCAATACGGAAAACATATCGTC
>JAGVTF010000118.1 GCA_019136955.1 Verrucomicrobiota bacterium | reverse complement strand
AAATTTCTCCTGAGCTTCAGGGTCGGTAAAAAGCGGCTTAACCTTGCTGTCAAAGTAGTGAGTACGCAGAATGTGTAAATCGACAATCGCCCGCAGTTGATGCTTCCGGCACCATTCAAGCCCCTGATGCAGAAGCGCGAAAGCCTCCGCATCCTTCTCTCCATTTTCCAGGAACATCTGCTCTTCATCAATCGGGATACGCAGATGGTCATACCCCAGAGAGGCCAGGAGCGCCACATCCTTCTCGGTAAAATAAGCAGCCCGTCTTTCACCGCGCGCGCCGCTTTGCGAAAGCCAATGACTGATATTGATTCCCTTTTGAACTTCAAAAGGGCTCACCTCTTTTTCTGCAGCCCAGCCGCTGCAATGCAGCCAGGAAAAGAGGAAAAACAGGGAATAAACGAATATCTTTTTCATAAATATGAACAGGTTTGAACAGGTTCTAAAATGGTCTTCTTAACTTAAAAAGGGGATGGATGCCATTCACCACACCCATCCCCTCAAAAAAGAGTCTTAATTAACTCTCAAGAGCTTACTTGAGCTCTTTAACGCGCATGTTCCGGAAAGCCACGTTGCCGTGGTCGCCCTGTACAAAGAAGGCGCCCGGGTCATTCACATTGTTATCGAGCTGGCTGCCGGTTGGGCGCTCCACCGTGACGTTATCGTGCACCTTAACATCGTTTACAATCACGGTAAGCTTGTTACCAATAAGCGCTGCTTCCACGGTATTCCACTCGCCGGGCTTCTTGGAAGCCTTGACGGAGGCGGCAGCATGGTTATAGATAGCGTTATCGCCCGTCTTTTCGGGCTTGGCCGTCACCGGCTCGCCAAAGACCTGAATTTCATAGCGGCCACGCAGATAAAATCCACTGTTGGAGCCCTCGGGCACCATGTATTCATAGCGAACGACAAAATCACGATACTTCGCATTAGTGATCAGGTCCGTGCCATGCTGGCCAGGAGGAATGCTGTTGACGAGCATACCATTCTGGGCGCTCCAGCTCTTGAGACCATTGGGATTGCGGTAGTACCAGCCGGTGAGGTCGCAGCCGTTGAAGAACGGCACGAAACCCTCGGCAGCCTCTTCTGCGCTCACGGTGTACCAGTTACTGGTCGGGCTCGGATCTCCATCAACCAGGCCGATTGACCAGAGAATACCCTGCAGCACATGGCCCTCATACCAATCGGTAGCGATCACGTCAGTGCGGTGACCCAGAGAGGTATAGAAAACGCGGCCCTGGCCCCAGTTTTTGCAATAGGCAATCGGGTAATCGCCAGGCTGATTTGCCGTCGGGCTGCCATCATTGGGCCTCTTATCCAGAGTCAGGAGACCGTGTACAGTATCACGGTTAAACTTCTGGAGAATATAAATCTCATCATGAACGACCAGGTTATCAGGGATATCCTTAATGATCGGGTGTGTCGGGTCCTCCTTGATTATATTAACCGTCGCCTGGGCACCATGGGTCAGAAAAAGACCACCCACCATTTCGGTGTAGGCCGGGAACCCCGCAAAGGTATCTGTCGCGGCGTGAAGCCCCACATAACCCTTACCCGAAGCAATCCAGTTGATAAAACCGTTCTTATCCGGCAACGGGAGCTCACCGGTCGTGTTGTTAAAGACCACGCCGTCATATTTTTTCAGGGAGTCCATGGTCATCAGTTTGGCCATGTCCTCATCGGTCCTCACAAAATCAACATCAAACTGGCCACTCTCTTTGGCCAGCTTCTCAAGCATTTTATCCGCCGAAGGGATAACATCGTGTCTGAAAGACTTGGTCACAGAAACGACCAGGACTTTCTTATCTGCGGCTTGCGCCGAAAATACAAAACAGGCTGCCAGCGCCAAAGCACCCGCCTTTAACCATAAACTTCTATTATTTTTCATAAAAAACGTTCGTCAAAACACAATCGATTAGACGCCTTCAACGGTGATATTATTCAAAATGGAGAGTAAAAACAAGGCATTTTTCACTTTCGGTAGCAGCCCGATGCAAGCACAGACTCTTCAACCGCAGCCGGCATCAACCCCTTCACGCTCTGGCCCAAAGCAATCCGCTCGCGAATACTGCGCGAAGAGGTCTCGTTGAAAAGAGTATCAATCAGGTGGATACGGTAATCCTCGGGCAGCGGTTGTAAGCTCTCCCCAGGCCGGCTCACGACGATGAACTCCACCAGCCGCGCCAGCTCCGGCGCATCTTTCCAGAGCGGCAAAGAGGGTGCGTTATCCATCCCAATCAGGTAAAAAAGCTCAGCCCCGGGGAACTGCTTCCTATACTTCTTCACGGTATCAATCGTGTAGGAGATACCCCCACGCTCAAGCTCGGAGGAATCGATTTTCCACTCCGGATGCCCCGCAAGCGCCAGCTCCACCCACTGAAGCCGAAGCCCCGATGGAGCCGTAAACTGCCCCTCCTTGAAAGGGGAGCGCGCCGCCGGGACGACATAGAGCTCATCGAGCTTCAGGCGATCGCAGGCAGCCTCAGCCACCTGCAAATGCGCCAGATGGATGGGGTCAAACGATCCGCCATAAATTCCAACCCTCACAATTTGAACCCCTTGTCCAATGGTCCAATGGAAAGGGAGCTTTTCAGCCCCCTTCTGCTCAGATACTGCCTGCCCTTAAATAGCCGTCACGCGCGCCAGATAATCAATCTCACGCTTGAGCTGGCCAAAGCGCTCCTCGGGCGTCTTGAGCCGGCTGACAATCTCGTTTTCCAGGCACATATCAGCCTTATACTTCGCCGCCTTCATGATCTGGGCAAACCTCTCAAAGTCAATATCCCCCTCATCAATCGGCGAGGCATACTTGCCATACTCCCAGCCCATCTCCCGCTTGCTGTTGCGTTTGTCTTCCGGGTACTTAATGCTCTTACAATGCGTATGATAGGCCTTGCCGGCATAGCGCTCGAAGATATCGTAAAGATCATCCAGCGGGTGCCCGTACCAGTAGAAGTTGGCCGTATCCAGAGTCAAACCAAGCTTATCGGAGCCGACTCCGTCAAAAAGACGGTCCAGGAACCATGGATCATTGGTGACGCTGCCGTGATTCTCAATGGCGTAGCGAATCTTCGTACCCTTGAGCAGGTCACAAAGCTTCTTGCAGGCATTGATGGCGACCGGCAGAAAATCCTCCTTGCTCATCTTGGAGGGGTATACATCAATGCGAATCGCCGGCACCTTCAGTATCTCGGCCGCATTGACCACTATCTCCGCATATTTCAGCTCCTCGACCAGGTCGCCCTCCAGCTTGTTGCCCATCAGGAAAGCGGTGATATTCTTCTTCTCCTTCTTGAGGTCCTTCTTGAGCTCCTTGATGCCGGCATCGTTGGTCAGGTCATACTTCTTCTCATCATGGAAGAAGCCATTGGTCTGAAATCCACGCGCTGAAGCGGCCTCCACGCCGGTGATGCCGAGCCGGTCCATCGCTTCCCAGCAATTTTTGGCGCCGATCATCGCCAGCAGATTATCGCGGCAGGAGAGCTCCCAACGCGGCTTTTTCGCCCTGGGTGCGGCCCACGCTTCTGTTGCGCCCAGACCGAGGGTGAAACCTGCGGCAGAGGCTACCACGGCACTTTTCAGAAAAGAGCGCCGACTGCTTAAGAAACAATCATTCTTCTTCACCCACTCATAAAAGACGAAAAGAAGAAGAATTTCAATTCTTTTATCTGAGGCAGGGCAATCAGGAAGACCCAATAAGGGTCTGTAGCCTCTCTCTTTCGCTCAACATACAGGAAGAATCTCTTGTATAAATACTTGCCTTTAATCTAGAAATGCGAAAAACTATGGGAAGTGATGATGTTTTGGTTAAATCAGCCGGCTTTTGGAGGGCGAAACTCTTCGAGTATTCAGAGTGAGTTCTCCATGCCGGTTTGCAATTTATCCTGACTACGTAACAACTTAGTTGATAAAAGGTTCCATGAATAGCGATAAACAACTCTTGCATTCCCGGATGCGATTTACTGTGGAGACCGTTCGAGCCTTTTTCTGGCTTGTCGTATTAGCTTTTTTGCTTTGCCTGCCGCAATCTCGGGCTGCCGTCGGCGATACCTTCACTGACGACAACTTCAAATACACCGTCCTGACCGAAAAAGGCACAACCGGCACCGTCTCGGTCGCCAAACAATCGAATACTATCCCCTCCGGAGCGGTAACTATTCCCAACACTGTCACCCTGGGCCCGATGACCTATAACGTCACCGGCATAGCGACGACTGCATTCATTGCATGCAACGGTTTGACGGGTATTACGATTTCCGACAGCGTTGTCAGCATCGGTGTGGCTGCGTTCTCTAAATGCAGCAGTCTGGTGAACATCACTATCTCCGATAGCGTCACGAACATTGGCGGTAGTGCTTTCGTTAGTTGCAGTAGTCTGATGAGTATAACGATTCCTGATAGTGTCACCAGTATTGATGTAGCTGCGTTCGCTGGGTGCAGCAGCCTGGAGAATGTATTGATAGGCAAAAACGTCACCAGTATTGGAAACAATGCGTTCCAATATTGCACCAGTCTGACGAATATTATTTTCAAAGCCAATCCACCGAGCATGGGGCGTGATGTTTTTTACAATTGCACGGAACTGGAAACCATTTACTACAAAGGAGACTCCAG
>JAGVTF010000079.1:4650-8586 GCA_019136955.1 Verrucomicrobiota bacterium | reverse complement strand
ATTAAGAAAAGCCAGGGGGGACTGAATGACCCCCATTTTGCAGAGCTCTACACACAGTTTGGGCGCTATCTGCTGCTTGCTGCCAGCCGCCCTGGCACTCAAACCGCTAATCTTCAAGGAATTTGGAACAAAGATGTGGTCCCTGCCTGGGGGAGTAAGTACACCATTAATATTAATATAGAAATGAACTACTGGCCGGCCGAGGTGGGAAATCTTGCCGAGTGCCACTATCCTCTTTTTGACTTGCTTGATGACCTGCGAGTTACGGGCGCTGATACTGCGCGCCAGTATTACAATGCCCGCGGGTTTGTCGCCCATCACAACACCGATCTTTGGCGCGGGGCTGCGCCGGTTGATGGTGTCTGGGGTGTCTGGCCGATGTCTGCAGCCTGGATGGCTCGACATCCTTATGAGCATTATCTTTACAGTCTTGATACCGAGTTTCTAAGAACGCGCGCCTGGCCGATCATGAAGGAGGCAGCTCTCTTCATTCTGGACTTCCTGGTCCCCGCTCCGGAAGGCTCACCTGTTGCAGGCAGATTGGTAACCAACCCCAGTCATTCTCCGGAAAATACATTTATCCGTGCGGACGGAACTCGTGGGCAGTTTACTTATGCTGCCACAATGGACCTGATGATTATCCAGGACTTGTTTGAGAATTGCCTGGATGCCGCCAAGGTGTTGGATGTTGAAGAGGGTACTTTTGAAAAAGAGTTCGTCGCTGAGGTTGAAAAAGCCCTTGCGCAGTTGGCTCCGCTCCAGATTAGCCCCCGTGATGGTCGTCTACAGGAATGGGTCGAGGATTACAGAGATGCCGAGCCTGGTCATCGCCATATGTCCCATTTTTACGGATTGCACCCGGGTCATCAAATTACTCTCAGGGGAACGCCTGAGCTGGCAACAGCTTTAAGGAAAAGCCTGGACACTCGCTTGGAGAATGGAGGAGGAGGAACAGGCTGGAGCCGTGCCTGGGTTGTCAATTTTGCTGCCCGTTTTGAAGACTCGGACTTAGCCTGGAAGAACCTGCAGCAGCTCTTTAGCCGCTGTACACTGCCCAACATGTTTGATACTCACCCTCCTTTCCAGATTGACGGGAATTTTGGTGGATGTGCCGCTGTCATGGAGATGTTGCTTCAGAGCCATGCGGAAAGCCAAATCCATCTCCTGCCGGCTTTGCCAACGGCTTGGGGCTCTGGAGCTGTGGGTGGTCTTCGCGCTCGTGGTGGGTTTGAAGTGAGCCTTTCCTGGTCAAACGGTCAGTTAAGCGAAGTGAGTATCCTCTCTCTCGCAGGTCAGACCTGCCATTTGCGCTACCAAGACAAAGTAACCAGCTTCCCCACTGAGGCTGGGAACGTATATGTCCTGGATAGCGATTTGAATCTAAAAGAATGAGGAAAATCTCAATCATTTGCAATCCTGCAGCGGGAAGGCAAAAAGCATCCCTGCTGCAGGAGTACCTGAGTTCCTTTAGAGGCGAATATACTTTTCTAAAAACCGAGTATCCTTCCCATGCAATGGAGTTAGCAGCCCAGGCGGCCCAAAGCGAAGTGGACTGTGTCGTTGCCATGGGAGGCGATGGGACCATTTATGAAGTTGTGAATGGCCTGATGAAGTCTGGAGCAGAGAGGTTGCCTTCAATGGGGGTTATCCCTTCAGGCACAGCCAATGTGTTTGCCCTTGAGCATCGGCTGCCTCTGACATTGCAGGAAGCCTGGAATGCTGTCGAAGAAGGAAGAACTCGGCTGATTGATTTGATCGAAGTAAAGGAAAGTTTTGCTACAGGGGAGGATAAAGAAAGGATTCGTTATATTATTCAGTTGGCTGGGGCCGGGTTTGATGCAGAGAGCCTGAAGTTATTGAATTTTGGATTGAAGAAAAAAATTGGAAAACTTGCCTACTGGGTTGCTGCCTTTCAGGCCCTACTCAAAAAACGACCGAGTCTGGTTTGTGAGTGGGAGGGGAGGAGAGTATCTTGTGATTGCGCACTGATTGGCAATGGGCGCTATTACGGTGGCAGACATGTTCTTTTTCCCAATGCAAAAACAGATGATGGGCTTTTAGACGTAACCTTTTTCCCAAAGATAAATCCCTTCACTGCTTTCCAGCTTTTTTTGAAATTTTGTAGTGGGGCTAACCTTTGTCTCAAAGAAAACTACACCTTCCAGACTCAGCAGGTCAACCTACAGGGAGAAAATTGCAGTTTTCAACTGGAAGGTGACCTTGCAGGGAACTTGCCAGTGAGCTTCAGAGTTGCTCCGCAGAGGCTTCCCGTAATAGTGTCGGCCAGACCGGGAAAGGGCGAAAGAAAAACTGGCTAATATCTAATTTTGCGGTTCAGAAAAAAGATTTTTCAGTTCAGCGATTTTTGTACCCAGAACCCGTTGCAGTCCCAGCACATTTCCTTTTCCGTCGGGATGAACTCTGTTAGAGAGGAAAATATAGAAGGTGTTTTCTTTGGGTAATATCCACATGCTGGTTCCAGTGAAGCCAGTGTGACCAAAAGATTCGCCTGCAGGGAAGATGGTTCCACGCGGACTGCTGTAGCCAGTAGCAACATCCCAGCCAAGGCTGCGCTGCGCCTCTAAGCTCGGAGGGGATTGAGTGGTTGCCATCAGACGAATTGTTTCCGGTTTAAAAAGCTGTTGTTTCAAATTTTTTCCGTATCGCCCTTCATGCAGAAGCATGTTGCTGTAGAGGGCCAAATCGGCAACAGTGCTGAACACTCCGGCATGACCGGCAACACCATCCATAGTTCGAGCGGTAGGGTCATGGACAACTCCACGAAGCATCCTGTTTGCAGTGAGTTGAGTGGGGGCAATTCGGTCTAGTTTTTCAACAGAAGGATTATAGCAGGTATCAAGCATGCCCAGTGGCTTATAGATATTCTCCAGAGTGAACTCATCAATCCGCTTGCCACTGACTGTGCGAACAATTTCGCCCAGCAAGATGAAGTTAATATCACTATAAACAAACTGAGTGCCGGGCTCCTGCCTGGGCAGTTCCTTGCAGGCGGTGGCAACCCCGGCATCATAGCCACTCCAGCCCTGGTAGCCGATGCCAGGCCTTAGACCCGAGGTGTGTGTAAGCAGGTGGCGAACGGTGATCGCTTTTTGGGCGCTGTTTGTAAAAGCAGGCAGATATTGTGCTGCGGGTGCATCCACATCGATTAATCCTCTTTCTTGCAAAAGCATGATGGAGGGAGCGGTGGCGACAACTTTAGTAAGGGAGGCCAGATCATAAATCGTATCTTCCGCGTTGGGCTCGACGTCAGGCTGCAAGGCCTTGTTGGCAAAAACAACGACGCGGTCATAGAGATCGGCTTTTTTGGGGCGCTTTGTAAAATAGGGGGATTCTATATGAATCCGAAGAACTCCGCCGGGAATATCGTTGTTTTCGATACGCTCTTGAACAGATGTTTCAATCTCTGCTATTTTTTCTTTATCCCAATCCGGATGGAGTGTCGCCATTTTTTGGCTCCAACTGTCATCGCCCGTCTGACATCCTTGTGTTAGCAAGGCTAACAGAGCGGCTGCAAGTACGGCACTTAACGACCAATGTCTTGACATGAGCAAAGTTTGATATCCGAATGTCAGGCTGTCAATAGTGAATTTTCTTGCTAACAGGAAAAGTTTCTGAAAGCATATTGCCGTATTTTCTAAAAACAAAATATGAAAACGAAAGTAGCCGTTTCGGAAAGATTGGAGTCGTTGGATATACTTCGAGGGATTGATCTTTTTTTGTTAGTCTTTTTTCAACCCATTTTAGGGGATATTGTTCATGCACAACCTAAGGGCAGCTTTTTATATCTTGTTTGGGAAAAACTCTTTACTCATGTTGAGTGGGAGGGGCTGCGCCTTTGGGATATGGTCATGCCTTTGTTTCTTTTTATGGCAGGAGCTTCCATTCCGTTTGCTTTTGCCAAATACCTGAGAGGAG
>JAGVTF010000079.1:0-4629 GCA_019136955.1 Verrucomicrobiota bacterium | reverse complement strand
GTTTCGACGCAAAAGGTGGTTTGGCGAATAACCAGGAGAGTCGTGCTGCTTTTTGTTTTCGGCGCGATAGTCCAAGGTAATCTCCTGGATTTGAATTTAAATCGCTTTTCGTTTTACAGCAATACACTCCAATCAATCGCTTCGGGCTATTTTTTCGCTGTTTTAATTTATCTTTTCCTGGGAATTAGAGGAGTGTCAGTTGCCATTTTTGTTTTGCCTGCCCTTTATACCTTTGGGATGCTGGCTTATGGCAAAGGCTATGAACCGGATGTGAATTTGGCGATGGTGGTGGATCGTTTTCTAATGGGGCGCTTTATGCCGGGCGCAAGCATTAATGAGGCGGGCGTGGTTGAGTTTGCCGGATGGTATCAGTATACCTGGATTTATAGCACTCTTAATTTTACGACGACTGTTTTAACAGGCCTTTTAACAGGCTACCTTTTGAAAAACGGTTGGACGGCTTTGCAAAAGTTTTACCGTCTCCTATTGTTAGGTGGATTTTCCCTGCTTCTGGCATGGGCTATTACATTTTTTGAACCTGTCAATAAACACCTCTGGACAAGCAGCATGACTTTTCTCACCAGCGGAATATCCATTATTTTAATGGCCACCACATACTATCTTGTGGATGGAGTGAAGTGGCGTTTTGGACTCATGTGGCTTAAAATCTATGGAATGAACTCTATCTTGGCCTATATGCTTTATCACACGTTGGAGATTAGCTCATTGACACGCTATTGGCTCCATGGATTGAGGCAATATACCGGCGATTACTACCCGTTTTTCACCGAGTTTGCCAAGGTTATGTTAATCTTCGCCATACTGAGATATTGCTATAAGCGCTCCGTATTCCTACGCGTCTAGAGGGAACAGGGTTGATTAAAGTCCGGGTTACTCGTGTCTACTTTATCTGCAGCTTCACGGTTCCATTCGAGTTAGGCAGACCCAGGTAGAGGCGTTTTTTATCTGAATCGTAGTGCCAACCGGTTTGCCTTTTGATACTCTCTTTGACCATAGCCAGTACCTCTCCATCAACTGTGACGTATTCAGGCGGTTGCTCTATATTTGTGATCATGGCGTAAATGGTGCAACCGGCATAATATTTCAACATTAATTCGTATTGTTGATTCTCGTGTGAAGCATTCACTATTGTAGCGGCGGCACTCAAAACCTTGTAGTCGGATTGATGTTTGTTTAGAACGACGGAACGAATATCCGGATCAAATCCTTCGAGCGCCAGTTGGTTTACCAAAATATCCTCGGGATTGATAAAAGCGCCATTTCGTTTTTCAAAATTACTGATGCTATCAGGGTAGGTTCCTTTTAGCTTCTCATCAGTGCATTGCTGATGCGTGGCGCTTGAAAGAATATGGGCATGGATGCTTCGCCAGTCATTAGCGGTGAACTGAAGGATACCTTGGGGAAGCTGTGCTCCGTCAGCAGTTATTCTTTCCATTGCTTCGGCCAAGTGAATTAAATGGTAAGAATAAACCAGCCCATTCCACTGAACCGGCGTGGCCAACCAGGAGTGAGTGTAAAAAGTACTCCCGAAGACGGGAATTGTTGAGCCCAGCATCATCGGTTTGTTGGGCAGCGACCAAAGGTAGATAAAAGGGATGCCGCTTTCAGCCCATTTTACAGCGTGGGCGATATGGGAGAGCTCTCCAGTCAATCGCCAGGCGTCGATGCAGGCACCTATCGCGTAAGCTGCAGGGAGAATGTCGGGCTGGTATAGGGGGCACTCCCAGACCTGTCCGCCCCGCGGGACATTGAATTGGCCAATAAAGTCTAAAGCTTTTAACCCTGCTTCACGGCTTAAAGAGCTGCCGCTAACTCGTGCATGGCGCAGGAGTTTCATAGCATTGAAGGCCGTAGTCCCCATTGTTGCATCGCCGTTTTGCCCCAGTGTTTTTTGCCTGGGATCAGTGACCGTGAAAAGCCAGCTTCCATTGGGCTGCTGGGAGGCCATCAATCTCTGAATTTCTTCCTCCACTGCGTCCCAGGCCGCTTCCAGATAGCCATAGTGGAATGGAAACTCCCAAAGCATGATATGGCACAGAGCAGAGCTGGAAAGGCCTCTCCCAGTCTCATCCTTAGAGAGGACCCCTTCTACCATAGGCTCTATTCTTTCTTGAATTATCTGCGCAACCGTTCCTGTAAAGGGCTCGCCAAGAGGACGCTCTGGCTCCAAGGATGGATCACTTAGCACATCAGACCAGAGCAAAGCAGCCATGCCAGGCGCAGGACTGTATGGCCAATCAACGCAGTGTGCCCACTGGTTAGTTCCATCCCAGACGGTATCAAAACCGACTCGACACAATGCTCTTTCCTCAGCAGGTGAGCGGGGCCAGGGACTGACAGCGGGGAGGCCGTTGTTTTTATCCAAATAGTAGCGCACAGAACTCAAAACAGGACCATCAGTGAGGGCAAGCTGAGCATTCAGGCTATAGACTTTGCCGGGCTCCAGGCTCCAGGAATATGAAAAATCCTGATTTTCCAGTAGATAATCTGGGATAGAAGGAAGATAAAGAGCCAGACGATGATTGTTCATTCCTTCATCCAGGTTGGGAGAGGAAAAACGGGGAGTTGGCATACTGTGGACTCCATCCCATTTTTGAAAAATATCCCAATAGAGAGAAAGAGTCTTTTGCGGCTGATTGCCTATGGTCCAATAATCTTTGCTGGAGTCGGGGCAGAAGAAGCGCTCAGGATTAAGGACAGGTGGTTGGTTGGTCTGAGCCCAGGAGATAGCCATAAGAGGAATTGTGATTTTGCTTGAATCAGGTGAGCGTCGATCAGCGATTTTTGCCGAAAAATCGCGCGAAGAAGAAGATGCTTCAGCCCCATAGAGATATTCAAGGCCCGGGAAAAGCCCTGAAACCTTGCCGGCTCCGAAGGTTCCTTCTCCAACGTAAATGTTGGGCCCCAACAGAGAGTGGACAGAAGCAGAGCCTTCGGAGCTCCAGGTATAAGTAATGTCCAGCTCGGATTTATCGTTATTTAGTGTCACGTTGAGCCCAATATTCCAGAGTCTGTTCTGGGAATCTCGTAGCGGAGAAGAGAACTGCCAGGAGTTGGTATAGCGTTCCGAAGAGTCTGCATTACGCCCTCGAAACACCTGTGTGAATGAGGGCTCCCATGCTACAGGACCTTGCGGAGTATTGAGATTGACACGAATAAGTGGCTTCCAAAGGGCCACCTGCTCCCACCCCTCACCCTTACGACTATATATTCTGGCATAGTGGATACCTGTCTGGTAGCGGTAAAAAACAATCCTCATCTTTCCATTGTCCAGCCAGCGTGAACCTTGCGCTCCAACTGTGTCGCTCGAGATAATCTCTACAGAGGCGGTGCGGGTTAGCTCATTTGTTGCGCTGCTGGCATCGGTAGTTGAACCACGGAGGCTTAAGGCAGTACGGGGATCACTAACCAGAAGCGTGCCTGTAACAGAAGTTGGTCCCTCCATTGGGGGAGTGCTCCACATAATGTCGCCAATCCAGGAGCTGTCAGGTTTGAGTTCAGGAAGGGAGCTGGCCCCGATGGGTTTTTTGCTGGAATCGTATGCAACCACCTGTCCAGTCCCTTTAAGAAGTTTTCCTTTTCCTCTATTGGTTACCTTGAAACGCAAAGGCAGAATGGAATTGGGGGACACAATGGCTTGAGCGGGGGTGATGTAATCTAAAGAAAGGTTTGGCTCGCGATAACCGATGAGTCTGGAGCGAACAACGTTGGAAGGCTCAAAAAGGAGAGATGCTGAGGGTGTGTCAGCGAAGTCAAATTCCAGAATATCCCAGCGGTTACCAGGCTCTTTGTCTTCATCAGGAGTATAATCCCAAAGCTTAGTCTGCAATCCATCTTCAGAGGCTAATCTAACCGAAAGAGGTTGAGAACTCTCATGCTGAAAAGCAATGACCCCGAAGCTGAGAGGAATTTTGTTTGCTCGCATGGGGATAGAACCATTAAAAAGCAATATCTGCGGCTCTCCCCAACTGGCCCAATCATAGTTATTGCTTTGACCAGGCAGTGTAATAAAATCAATTTTGATTTTACGATTTTGAAAAGAGGTCAGGTCTATGCAATGAGGCATCCATTTGGATTGGGCGAGCTTTTGGTTTAAAATTGGCTGATTGTTGATTCGGATAAGGAACTGCACTCCATCGGCTGCTTCCTCCTCCCACGGAATATTATCGGCCAGACCGGTGTGCACCAGCAAAAAAAGTTTCTGTGTACCGGTAGTGCGAGGTAGCTCCAACTGGTAGGAGACAGTGGAGGGGTGTGTAGTACCCCCGACAGGATGCTGAAAAAGGGAAGGGCGGGTAGTGCCAGCGCAGGTGCTCTCTACCAAAGAGACGTCGATAATTGGCTTTGAGAGAGTCGCTGAGTTAAAACTCTCCAGAAAGTCTATTATGACCTTAACCTCTGCTCCCCCGTGAGCCAAAAGCAGAGAATTAAAAAAAAGAAAAACAAATAAAAAGACCCTTCTCGACAAGTAACATTTAAACCACCTCATAGCGGATCAACTCTAAGGAAAACGGACATTCTTGTCAAGGAGACTTTGGTTGAATGCCACCAGGTCTGCATACTTCACGGTGCCGCCAAAAATATCCAAAGCTGATCCTATCGTCAGAT
>JAGVTF010000217.1 GCA_019136955.1 Verrucomicrobiota bacterium | reverse complement strand
GTCCTTCACATTCCTAACGGTCACATCGACAGAGCTGCCTTGAGTCACTGCACTATTCAGTACCAGCGTCACTCGGTCCGGCAACAACTGCTTCACCTCAGTCACCGTCTTGCCGCTCACCGTATAGTTGGCGGTCGTCTTGGCGCTCGTGGAGTCCATAGGCTCATTGAAAGTGATGCCGACGCTGTTGCTCAGCGCCTGCGCACTCTCAACTTCCGGAGCGGTGACGTCCGTTACCACGCTCAACTGAGCACTGGTCGTCCTGGTCGTTGTTATACCATTAGCGGTATTGCTTACTTCCAGGGTATAGGTACCACTGTCGGAGAGCTGAGCCACTTCAACTTTGTAGCTGAAAGAGTTGCCAAAGAGCTCAGTTCCTTGTGCAATGACCTGACCATCCTTCTACTGGTTCCTGCACTAATCTCTCCACCCTGAATTCCGTTCACCAGCTCCACCGGTGTTTGCGGGAAGCGTTGGAAATCCTGCGCCTTCAGTGTGGAGTCGTTGCTATCGGCATTGTGGGAGGTTACGAAAACACCCACAGCCAGAGGATAGCCCGAAATCGAACCCATAGGCATTCCGCCCCAGCTCGGATCGTCGCCATCCACTGAGTAAATGTTTTCCCAGTTCTCACCATCAGCACTCACCAGCGCGTGGAACATGTTGCCAACACGCCGGGCGCGAAGCCACTGAGGCCAGGTCGCGGTACCGAAACGCTTGGATATGGTGTCATCCACTGCCAATCCTTCTTCCGGGCGCCACTGAGTAATCCACTTGTTGTTACTGGGGCTGGTCTTTCTCTGAGTCTGCACGCAGAAGTAGCGGTCGCCACCTCCGGAGTAATACCCATTGACGTTACCCACATCGTCATAAAGCTCATACTGAGTCTCTCTGACCATAATACCGGCCTTCATCCAACCATCGGCATCTCCATCAAAATCATTGATTTTCATGAAGTAGTCGAAGTCTTCGTAAGGATCCTGGGAGGTATAGGCGAAGTAGAAGGAGTCAGAAGTACCCCAAATGTCGGCTCCACAACCAGTAACCGTCATGACGCCGGTAGCGTCATCGTACGAAAAATCCCCGGGAGCAGCGCCGTCGTAGTTGACAACATTATGATACCAGGGATCAGGCAGGGCTGCATGTGCCGTACCCAGGGATAGAGCCCCCACCGCCAGCACGGCGCCCGCCGCTATTACAGATTTGTAATTTATGCCATACATAAATGAACTCACTTATATGTTCGTGGCTTTTCAATCAAATCTTTCCGCGACTTCCACTGCAGCACACACTGCGGGAAATCAGGGTCCTATCTGTGTGCGTGATAGAACCATTCAAAGCTGGCCACATCTCAACTTGGAGCGGATTACTTTGAAACTACGTGGAGCCCAAGAAAGTGATTGTAGAAATCGAGATTTCTCTCGTGTTGCTTTGCTGACAATCAAAAACTATAGGCTGCTCACATACATCGGCTGTTACGATATGAAAAAAAAAGCAAGTTGGCAACACCAAAATGAAAAAAATGGAAAAAACCTCGCTTTTCCCCTCCTACCCCTGCTCCCGAAGAGGGAGCTGGCGGCAAATAACTGCCTCTTTTTTCTTTTTTTGATTCACGAAACAGGTTTTTACGTCTAAAACAGAGGAGTACCCTGTTGCGGCTACAGCCCAGGGGGGTACAAGTTTGTCTGAGATGAGCCTCTTTAGCCATAGAATCCATGTAGATGGGCGCCTGTTCCGATGCGGTGCGGGGACCTTTTTCGTAAAAGGTTTCACCTATGGCCCGTTTCAACCCGGCGCCGAGGGGGTCTTCTTCCCCGATCCGGAGCAGGTCAAAGTGGATTTCCAAAACCTCCGCCAGCTCAATGCCAACCTGATCAGAGTCTACCACACTCCGCCAGAGTGGCTTCTGGATGCCGCGAAAGAAGCCGGCCTCTTCCTGATG
This sequence comes from Verrucomicrobiota bacterium, assembly GCA_019136955.1. Classification (GTDB taxonomy): domain Bacteria; phylum Verrucomicrobiota; class Verrucomicrobiia; order Limisphaerales; family UBA1412; genus UBA1412. The sequence goes on along the minus strand of JAGVTF010000217.1, from coordinate 3,140 downwards.
ATCGATATCCCCTGGAGCAAGCATCTCTATTTCCTCAAAGACCGAAAGTCCCGCCAGGATGCTCTGGGGCGCATCCATGCGGCCGCGCGCATTTGCTCCGGGCATCCCGCGGTTTTTGCCTTGAGCGTCGCCAATGAGTTTGCGCCCGATCTCATTCGCTGGTCTGGAGCCCGTCCCCTGGGCAAGTTCGTCAATGAGCTCATTGACGAAGCGAAAAGCGTTGACTCCAAACTGCTTTGTACATTTTCCAACTACCCTACAACTGAGTATTTTCAGGCCGCCAGGGTCGATTTCCACAGTTTTAATGTCTATCTCCACAACCCGGCGGAATTCCGCAACTACCTCGGCCGCCTCCTGAACCTGACCGATGGTAAACCGCTGCTCCTGGCCGAAACGGGGGTCGATTCTCTGCGTGAAGGCGAGGAAACCCAAAAACAGATACTCTCCACCAAACTCCAAACCGCCCGACATGCCGGCCTGGCCGGCGCCATCCTCTTCAGCTACACCGATGAGTGGTTCACTGGCGGCTATACCATTACCGATTGGGCCTTTGGCGTAGTGGATGCCCGGCGCGACCCCAAACCGGCCGCCGCCGCGGTGCGCGAGATTTTTTCCAAAGAGTTCCCTCCCGCCTTTTCATCCTACTCCGGCCAGAAACCGCCCCGGGTCAGCGTCATCGTCGCCACCTATAACGGCAGCCGTACCCTCTCCAACTGCCTGCGCTCACTCCAGCGAGTCGAGTACCCCGATTATGAGGTCATCGTCGTAAATGACGGCTCCACCGACCTGACCGAAAAAGTGGTCAGGAACTTTCCTGACGTCAAACTCATCAACCACCCCTCAAACCTCGGGCTCTCCACGGCGCGAAACAGCGGCCTGGAAGCCGCCACCGGCGAAATCATCGTCTACACCGATGACGATTGCCGCGTAAACGAGCACTGGCTCACCTATCTTTGCGATGGACTCCTCCACTCCGAATGCGTCGGCATTGGCGGCCCCAACTACCTGCCGCCGGAGGATTCCACCGTGGCGCGCGCCGTCATGGCCTCTCCGGGCGGACCGGCGGCCGTGCTGCTGGATGACCAAAACGCCGAGCATATCCCCGGCTGCAACATGGCTTTCTGGAAGTGGGCCCTGGAAGAGGTCGGCGGCTTTGACCCGATTTTCAGGCGCGCGGGCGATGACGTCGATATCTGCTGGAGAATCCAGCAAAAGGGATGGAAAATCGCCTGGCACCCCGCCGCTTTCCTCTGGCACTACCGCCGCAACACCATCCGCGCCTACCTGCGCCAGCAATACGGCTATGGCGAAGCCGAGAGCCTCCTCATACGCAAACACCCGGGCTACTTCAACCGCCTGGGCGCCTGTACCTGGAAAGGCACCATCTATGCCCCACGCTACTCGGTCCCCTCTCTGGGCAGCGAGCGTATCTACCGCGGCGTCTTCGGCACCGCCTTCTTCCAGACGCTCTATGCGCCCCAGCCGATGATGGGGCTACTCTTCCTGACCAGTCTGGAGTACCACGTCGGCGTCACCCTTCCCCTGACGCTTCTGGCCGCTTTCTCGAGTTTTTTCTCCACGCTGGCCATTGCCAGCTTCTCGGCCTCGCTCCTCACCTGTATCCTCGCGGCCTGGCAGCAGAAGCTGGAGAAGCCCAAATGGTGGTCCCGTCCGCTGGTGGCCGCCCTTTTCTTCCTCCAGCCGCTCTACAGGAGCTATGCGCGCTACAAAAACCGATTCTCTGAGCCTTACCTCTGCCTCAAAGATGTCGAAAACCTCGAAACCGCTACCCTGGGCGATATCCGCTCCGGTAAAGAATCCCTCGCCTTCTGGATAGAAAAAAAACAGCCCCGGCCCCCCATTTTCGACCGTATCTCCTTCCTCAACCACCTCAAGGATTACCTCACCAACAGCGGCTACGTCGTCCGGCCTGATATGGGTTGGGATGACTTCGACCTCCTCGTCCACGGCGGATTCTGGACCCGTGCCCAGCTCCTCACCCTGGCAGAGCCTCACCCCGAGGGGGCGACCCTGCTGCGCGTTAAAATCACCACCCGCTGGAGCTCCGCCTGCAGAATCATCTTTAGGAGTGGAGCCTTCTTCACCATCCTCCTCATCGCCGTCCTGCATAACCTCTGCCCCTGGATATGGAGCGCTCTTTTGCTGCTGCCGCTGCTCCCCGTCTACTGCCACTTCCAGAAAGCGCTTCTCATGCGCTGTACCTACTCCCGCATTTTACGCTTTGCCGCTGAGCACTCCCTGAAATTCCTCCCCGAAGAAAAGTAATCACCCCCTTTTCAGCTCTCCGTATCCACCACCCCGGAGATTCAGAGAATTATTTTCCCCCATCCTCACCGCCGAGCCTCCTCACCCCCCGCATCCGCCAGGATGCAATCCATTCTGCACCCCGTACGGGGTGCAGCATATTTTAGGTATGCGGAGCATACCACTCACATAGCCAGGGGTCTTCAGACCCCTGGTACGCATTCCCCCACAACACCCTTGCGACCCCAGAGGGGTCGGGTGGGGATTTTTCTCTCATCCTTACCAGGGGTCTATGACCCCTGGCTATGAGATGGCATCCCTGCGGGATGCTTAAGAATGATATGCCCCGCATCCGGTTCTCCCCTTCAAAAAATCTGTGTGAATCTGCGCAATCTGCGGTTAAAACTGCGTAAATATGTTGCAATCGTTTTCATTTTCCTACAAACTGCGCATAGATTATTTTGATGGTATGGCAAGAGCCCCTTTATAAACTCGGAAAGTCCGAAATACGAACTCAATAGGGATATGGTGGATTCGCTAAAAGAGACAATCCCGACAACGCTGGCCAAAGATGAATACAGGCCCTTTGGGGAACTATTTCCCACCGAAACCGACCTCGTTTACTACGGCTACCGTTGCTATTCCCCCGTCTTGGGCAGATGGATGAGTAGAGACACAGTAGAGAAAAAGGGAGGCCTTAACCTCTATGGTTTCGCCGACAACGACTCCGTGAATAAATGGGAGATGCTGTGAAAAAATTAAAACAAATAAAAGTTTTTTTAAAGTGGATTGGTATTTTAATACTGATATTGGTTCTAATTGCTAGTGCTTACATAACATATAACTTTATTGATTATTCTAAGAATAATCATAAA
>JAGVTF010000011.1 GCA_019136955.1 Verrucomicrobiota bacterium | reverse complement strand
TAAGGATGAGAACATTTTCAGCATCCTCAGCTCCGGTATATTCAAAAAGTTTATATTGACGGCCTGTCAGCTTTGCAAATTTGTCCATTGTTTTTTGGACAATTGCCGGGCAGGCGTCGTAGAAGGGGTTGCATCTCTCCCTGCACTGGAAGAAAACATCCGGATTTTGGGCAGTGCCACGAATGGTGGGATTATCCGGATTGAGTGCGCGCTGGCGGTGAGCGACGATAAACTCATCCTGAATCATCTCCTTCATGACCTCATCGGAAAGCAACTCTATCTTGGAAACTTCGTGAGAGGTCCGGAAGCCATCAAAGAAGTGCATAAACGGAATGCGAGACTCCAGTGTGGCAGCCTGAGATATCAGTGCCATATCCATAGCCTCTTGAACAGAGGCTGAAGCAAGCATCGCAAAGCCAGTATTACGAGCGCTCATGACATCGCTATGGTCTCCAAAGATCGAAAGAGCATGAGTTGCTAAAGCACGGGCCGAAATGTGGAAGACAGTCGGGAGCAATTCACCGGCAATCTTGTACATGTTCGGTATCTTGAGGAGCAGCCCCTGAGATGCCGTAAATGTTGTTGTGAGTGAACCGGTGAGGAGAGAGCCATGCACGGTGCCAGCAGCTCCTCCCTCGCTTTGCATTTCCATTACGGACGGGACACTTCCCCAAAGGTTTTTAACCCCTCTGGCTGCCCACTCGTCACACCACTCCGCCATATTGGAAGAAGGGGTGATAGGATAAATTCCGCATACCTCATTACATCTATAGGCAACGTAGGCAACTGCCTCGTTCCCATCCATTGCTACATATTTCTTAGCCATATACTGTCTTATAATAAAAACTGCCGTTCCAGCATAGTCTCTCTGGTGCGAATACCTTGCCCCAAAGTCATGGCTGGGACGCTTTTGACGTCTACGGGCCTATCCTAGCATCTTACGAGAAAGCTAGCTAGAGATTTTTAACAGAAGATTGTAATAAATTGAAAGTAAAGAACTTTGCCTCTTTGTGTACGGTTTTTTTAAAGGTCTCTCAATCTTTTAAGCTTCCGTCTACGATGTGAAAAGTCTGGTTTGCCTGGGCAGCAATTTCCGAGTCATGAGTTGCAATAATGAGGGTGCAAGAGCGTTCACTGCGTAAACGTAAAAGCAGATCCAAAATTTCTCGCCCAGTTTTGGAATCCAGGTTCCCCGTAGGCTCATCAGCGATTAAAAGGGAGGGGTTATTAATGAGAGATCGTGCAATGGCAACTCTTTGTTGCTCTCCTCCAGAAAGCTCAGAGGGGCGGTGGTCCGCTCTACCGGCAAGACCAACCTGCTCAAGTAGTTTGACGGCACGCTCTCTTACTTCTGCGTGAGGGCGCCGCGCAATCCGAGCTGGCATGCTGATATTCTCCAGTGCGTCAAATTCAGGGAGCAAATGATAAGACTGAAAAACAAAGCCAATTTTATGATTTCGTATCCTGGCTAAATCATGGTCACTCATCTGCCGTGTTTGTTTGCCTTCAATGAGGATGCTCCCAGCATCGGGGCGATCCAGCATCCCTATCAGGTTTAGCAGAGTCGACTTACCAGCACCGGAAGCTCCCTGCAAGCTGACAAAATCTCCCGCTTTAACTGAAAAAGAGATATTCTTGAGGATATCAAGCCTGCGATTACCAATCGTAAAAGATTTGTGCAGGTCAAAAACTTGAAGCAAGGGAGGTGAAAAAGGTCGGCTATTCATGGCGCAGAGAGGTAACAGGATGTTGGCGGCTGGCATAAGCTGCTGGGAGGATGCCCGAAAGCAGACAAATTAAAAGCGAACCACCGCACACCAAAATAATATCAGAGGGGATAATCATCGCCGGGAGCTCTGAAAAAAAATAGAGCTCTGCCGGAAAAAGCTCAAAACCAGTCATACGGTTCATGAACTGCAAAAACTCATTGCGAAAGGCAATCGCGGTCATTCCCAGAGAGAATCCACAGATGACACCTACAACTCCAACCATCAGGCTCTGACTGAGGAAGATAAAAAGTATTTGAAGCCGTGTGGCGCCAATTGCTTTTAAAAGGCCTATTTCACGTGTTTTTTGAAATACAAAGGTGATCAAAGCGTTCGCAATACCAAAGCCGGCCACAACCATGATGAGAAACAGTATATAGAACATTACGTTTTTTTCTACGACCAGGGCACTCACGATCTGGGAGTTCTCCTGCATCCAGGTGGAGGTGTAATAGCCCAGTCCCAGTTCAGAGTTCAGCTCCTCAGCCAGAGGGGTAACCAACTGAGGATCATCAAGCATTACTAGAAGCCCCTGAACTGTATCATCCATATCAAAGAGCTCCTGGAAGTTGAGCATCGAGGTGATTAAGAAAGAGGAATTGTATTCAAAAAAGCCAACATCGAAGATGCCTTTAATTTCGTAATTATCAGCCAATATAGCTTCGGGCTGGCCTTCTTCCTGGCTAAGTTTCATTTTCTGGAGCTGGGAAGGGCTGTAGAGTACCACAACATCGCCAACCTGCAGGTGGAGGTTATTTGCCATGACGTTGCCTATGAGCAGTCCACGCCCTGAAACATCAAACTTCCCCTCTATAAGACTGGTGGAGAGGACGCTAACCTGACTTTCCAAATCTGCCTCAATTCCTCTCAGATAAGGAGCCATCCCCTGGCTGGGCCCAATATTAGGTTGAGTTTCCATCCAGACTTGCCCAAACGCGAAAGGTGCCACGGCACGCACATGGGCGACAGAGCGAACCTGTTCAGCCGTTTTTTCATAATCTCGCATTTCTCCAGAGCGCGAATAGACTTTTATGTGAGGATTAAAACCTAATATTTTTTCATGAAGGTCTCGGTCAAAACCACTCATCACGCTCATTACAATAATAAGTACTGCTACGCCAAGGGTGACCCCAATGGTGGAGATAACAGTGATAACCGAAACGAAAGTGCGTTTCGGCTTTAAGTATCGAAGGCTTAGCAGCAGTTCAAAGGGTAGCCGCATCGGAGGTAAGGTTACAATTTTCGACGCTAACACTCAACAATAGATGAGCTGTTTTGTTAACCTGTGTTTCCTCTGCAAAATAAATCCTGCCAACAACCTTTGACTTTTATCCGGTGTTTTGAGTAAAATCAATCGGCTTGTGGGTAATCCACACAGATGACAATACATATGGCAAAACTTACGCTGAAAGATTTGAAGGCACACGGCAAAGCGGTATTTGTGCGTGTAGACTATAACGTACCTTTGGAAGAAAAGGACGGAGTGATGGTGATCACTGATGATACGCGAATGCGTGCAACTCTGCCCACTCTGGAGTATCTGATTGAGGCCGGTGCCAAGATTATCCTTGCAGCGCATTTGGGACGTCCAAAAGGTAAGCGTGAGCCATCCATGTCGCTGGCCCCTGTAGCTGTTCGTCTTGGTGAGCTTATCGGCAAAAAAGTTGCTTTTGTGGATGACTGCATTGGCGAAAAGGTCGAAAAAGCTGTGGCTGCCATGCAGCCGGCAGACCTGCTTCTTCTGGAAAACGTTCGCTATTCTGCTGAGGAGGAGGCCAATGACCCCGCTTTTGCAGAAAAACTTGCTGCAGTGGCCGAGCTTTATGTGAATGACGCCTTTGGGGCAGCCCACCGTGCCCACGCCTCCACCGAAGGCATCGCAAAGGTTATCTCTTCTCGTGGTGGACAATGTGCCGCCGGTATTTTGATGGAACGTGAGCTGAAGTTCCTTGGGGAAGAGCTGGACAATGCAGCTCGGCCCTTTGTGGTGATTTTGGGTGGTGCCAAGGTTTCAGACAAGATCACTGTGATTGACCGCTTGCTTGAGAAAGCGGATACGATTTTAATTGGTGGCGCCATGGCTTACACTTTTCGTCTGGCCCAGGGCTACAAGGTGGGTAAATCTTTAGTGGAGCCCGATAAGGTGGATATTGCCAAGGAAGCGCTGGATAAAGCAGCTGCCAAAGGTGTTAAGTTCCTTTTGCCAGTGGATGACATCGTGGCCACGCCTGTGAAGAGCGAAAAGCTGGATAAGAAGGGCAGACCTGTAATTGAGTGGCAGAATCCGACCGAAAATGCGGGTATGGATTGCGCTGATGATGTCGCCGGTTTAGATGTGGGTCCCAAAACTACTAAGCTCTTCTCTGAAGAGGTGGCCAAAGCCAAAACGATTCTCTGGAATGGTCCTATGGGCCTTTTCGAAGACAAACGCTTTGCACAGGGGACGTTTGGTGTGGCAAAGGCTGTGGCGGAGGTCACCCAAAAGAATGGTGCCAAGAGCATCATTGGGGGTGGAGATAGCGTCAAAGCAATTAACCAATCGGGTCTGGGCTCTCAGGTAACTTTTATGAGTACCGGCGGAGGGGCCAGTTTGGAGTTTTTGGAAGGGAAGGTTCTCCCTGGAGTTGCGGCGCTAAGCGACAAAGGTTGCTGCGGCAGATGCAAATAACATCCTTTACATTAAATTATTATTTTAAAACAGATGGATAAAGAAAGAAAATTACTCATTGCCGGCAATTGGAAAATGAACAAAACAGTGGCTGAAGCCACGGACCTTGTGGACGGGTTAGTTCGAGAGCTTGCCAATGTGAAAGAGGTGGATATTGTTGTCTGCCCTCCGTTTACCGCATTACACGCTGTTTCCAAGAAGGTGCTGGATACTCAGGTTCGCCTGGGTGCACAAACCATGAATGAAAATGGTTATGGAGCGTATACGGGTGAGGTA
>JAGVTF010000229.1 GCA_019136955.1 Verrucomicrobiota bacterium | reverse complement strand
AATTATGAGGCGCAGGGGCCCTGCCCGGGCGTTCAGGTGATTGGGGCCCGGGAGCCGGAGGATGAATATGAATTCTACAGGGTCGAGAAGATGCGTTTCCCCGCCAAAGATCGGAAAGATACGATTATTTATAATGGCGATCTGCGAATCGAGAATATCCCTGCAAAAGCTTATCAATACATGGTGAATGGGAAGAGAGCTATTGAATGGATCATGGAGCGCTATCAGGTCACCGTGGATAAGGAGAGCCAGATCAAGAATGACCCCAATGACTGGAGCCGTGAGCATGGGCAGCCGCGGTATATTCTGGATTTGCTCCTGAGCGTGATTCATCTGAGCGTCAAGAGCGTGGAGATCATGGAATCACTGCCTAAACTGAATTTTGAAGAAGCGCATTCAACCGCAGATAACGCAGATTAGCACAGATTTGTTTATGGGGTGGATGCGACCCCGATGGGGTCGTGGAAGAATGTGGGGTGGATGGTACCCGGGGTCTGCGACCCCGGGCTGTAAGATGGGTATGCTCAGCATACCTTATTAATGAGCATCCTAACGGATGCGGAGGAATAGACCTCCACTCTGAAGAGAATTCCTGTTTATTCCGAGCCGTTTTTCGGGTACAATTCGCCCGTGAGTTGGATTAGGAATGTATTGGGAGTGGCTCTGATTATCGGAGCTCAAAGTATCGGTTTGGAGAAAGCGCTCTCTGCTACGGCAGCTGCCGGAAGCGAGTCCCCGGAGCTTACCCTGGAAGAGCTCAAGGGGCAATTTGCCCAGCCGCCGGCCAAGACGAAGATTATGCAGATCATCCATAACTGGCCCGATTCACATGACCAGCAGGATGCCACCCGCAAAAATCTGCTTCAGGACCGTGGATTTGGAGGCATTGTCAGCAACGTCTCTTTTGACAAATATATGGAGAGCGAAGAGCACTGGGCCGCCTTCCAGAGAGCCATCGAAGTGGCTAAAAATGAGGGTGCCAACCTCTGGCTCTATGATGAAAAGGGTTACCCCTCCGGCAATGCGGGCGGATTGGTGCTGCGCAAAAACCCCGCCTGGGAGGCCGAGGGCTTGCTCACCCTGAGCCGGCACTGCAACCAGGCCCAGACCCTGGAGCTCACCTTGCCGCCGGGCAAGCTCCTCTATGCGCGCGCTATTCCACTAAAAGAAGGCGAGCCCGATCTCCAGGGAGCTCTGGATTTATCCGCATCGATTACAGAAGGCCAATTCAAGGCCGAGATTCCCGCTGCTCACACACTCCTTATTATCACCCGGGACCGTCTCTACGAAGGCACTCACGCTGACGGCAATCTCCACGAGAAAATACCCTATATCAACCTGCTGAGCCAGGATGCCACCCATGAATTTGCCCGGCTCACCTATGAAACCTATGCCCAGCGGATGGGCGAGGACCTGAGCAAATGGTTCGAGGCGACCTTCACCGATGAACCTTCACTCATGAGCGTCTTCCTCAAACCGATGCCGTACGGCTGCCTCCCCTGGGAGGAGAGCTTTGCGGAGGGCTTCGAGGAGCGCAACGGCTATGACCTCCTGCCGCTGCTGCCGCTGCTGGTGCTCGATTGCGGCGCCCATGGAGAAGCCGCCCGCGTCAAATACGATTTCTGGAAAACAGTCGGTGACAAGGTCGCGGAAAACTATTTTGGGCAGATTCAAGATTTCTGCGCACGCTACAATATCCCCTCGGGCGGCCATCTGATTTCCGAGGAATCCCTGGCGACGCATATTCCGTTTTACGGGAACTTCTTCGGCTGCCTGCGGCGTATGGATGCCCCGAGCATGGATTGCCTGACCAGCCAGCCCGGGGAGGTCCCCTGGTACGTCTCACGCCTGGTATCCAGTGCGGCCCAGCTCAACGCCAACCGTCTGGTGATGAGTGAAACCTCAGACCACTCGCAAGTCTGGCGCCCCGAAGGCGATGAGCGGCCACGGGTCATCGTTTCGGTCGATGAGATTCGCGGGACTCTGGGCCGGCAGATCGTCGGCGGCGTCAACCGCTTCACCAGCTACTACTCCTGGAGCCAGCGAAGCGATGAAGAAATTACCGAGCTCAACCAATGGTGCGGACGCAGCATTCTCCTGACCGAAGGAGGCCGGCAGGTGACCGATATCGCGGTCTTTTACCCTGTGGAAAGCTGCTGGGCCCGCTACCTCCCCTCGCGCCTCTGGGCCAATGACGCGCCGGAAGTGCTGGGCATTTCGGGCAGCTACCATGCCGTTGGGGAGTCGCTCTGGCGCGGAGCCCGCGACTTCACCTATATCGACAGCCAGGCCGTGACCGATTCCGTCGTCGGCAACATGGGTCTGGAGCATCCCTGCGGCCTGAGCTGGCGGCTCATCGTGCTGCCGAGCACCGATACGCTCCCGCTGGAGGTCTGGAACCAACTGGAGTGGTTCGTCGAGCGCGGCGGCCTGCTGATCGCCGCAGGCTCCCTGCCGCAGAATTCCTCCTTTGAATATCCCAGCCAGCGGGTACAGGATATCTCCAGCCGTCTTTTCGGGGAGGCTCCTCTCCCCTTCAAGGCACGCTTTAACCGTGCCGGCGGCGCAGCGGTTTACCTCCCCCAGGGGATGGAAAGCATGGTCTCGGCGGTGGCGGATGCGCTGCTGGAGCGCGATTTCACCCCCTCGCAAAAGGATTCCCCACTGCGCGTGACGCACCGCTCCTTCCCCGACCGCGAGCTCTACTACGTTTTCAATGATTCCAAACAGCCTTGCGAAGAAGAGGTCAGCTTTGCCGCCATCGGCAATGCCCGGATGTGGGACCCGCAGAGCGGAGAAATCACGGAGCTTGATTATGCACCGAGCTACACCGTCCGGCTGGAAGGCTGGAGCGCGGTCGCCTTTACTTTTGAGCGGCAGATTCAACGGAAACAAAAAACCGATATGAAGGAGCTGCCGCAATATGAGGTGGCGCCCCTCGCCCTGGGAAAACCGGGAGCCGGTGCCGGTGAATTCGTCCGCTTCACGCTCACCGAAGCCGAAAACGGAGTGAGCGCCCAGGCAACCCTCACCAAAAGCGACGTGGATACCTATCTCTTCCTGAACTACGTGAAAGAGATGGACCTGAGCGGCGCCGAGCTGATGAGCTTTGAAGTCAAGATACCCGACTCCCAAAGAACGCCGACGCAACTGCTGGTCGTCCTGCGCGATGCCGATGCCGGCGAATACCTGGCCCACACCGGCTACACGCTGGGTGGACGCGACCAAAACCAGTTCAGAAAAATCTACGTCCCCATAAGCAGCTTCCTTCTGGCCGGCTGGTCCAAAGACCCCAATGCGCGGCTGGACCTGGACCAGATACGAGAGCTGCGGATTGGCTGGGGCGGCTATTACGGGCAAGAAGGGGAAACCGTGGAATTCTCCGTGCAGAACATCTCAATCCTGAAATAACCGAATCCAAACCATTGACCAGCCGCCATGACCCTGCACGAAGCCTATATCGTCCTCAACATGATCGACGGAGTCGGACCGGCCACGCTGGCGCAACTCCTCAAAACATTTGGCGAGCCTCAAGATATCCTCAAAGCCGGCCTCAGTGACCTCCTGCGCGTGCAAGGCGTGGGGGAAGTGACCGCCGCCGCCATCCGCAACTGGGAGGCCTCGGTCGATCTGGAAAGCGAGCTGCAGCGGATGAAAAACATCGGCTGCCGGGTCATCATTCGCGAAGATGAAGAGTACCCGCCGCTCCTCCGCCAAATCCATAATCCCCCCTTCCTCCTCTACGTCAAGGGGAACCTCCTGCCCCAGGATAAAAGCTCGGTTGCCATCGTCGGCTCGCGCCTGACCACCCACTACGGCAAGGAAACCGCCCACCGTCTGGGCCAGCAATTGGCCTATGCGGGAATCACCGTGATCAGTGGCGGGGCAGGCGGAATTGATACGGCAGCTCATAAGGGTGCCCTCTCGGCCAGGGGACGCACATTGGCCGTCCTGGGCCACGGACTCTGCCATCTATACCCGGTGGGCAATGCACGGCTCTTCGAAAAAATAGCAGAAACCGGGGCTCTCATCTCCCAGTTCCCCATGGACCGCACGGGCGACCGCCAGACCTTCCCGATACGAAACCGCGTCGTGGCCGGCATGACACTTGGGACCGTCGTGGTGGAGGCGAATCTGGTAAGCGGCGCGCTCATTACCGCCGGCATGGCCGCCGAGCTCAACCGGCAGGTCTTTGCCGTCCCCGGCCGGATTGACTCCCCTCGCAGCGGCGGTTGCCACAAATTGATTAAGGAAGGGGCCAAGCTCTGCGAAGGAGTCCAGGATATCTTGAGTGAATTTGAATGCTTTACTCATTTGGCAGGAATGCCGATGCCAGAATCTCCGCCGCCAGTAAAAGAAGAAACAAAAAAAATCGGAACCGAAGAGCTCCTCTTCAACCTGCCGGCCACGGCGGTGGAATCCTTCACCATCTCATTGAACGAAGATGAAGCGGCCCTCCTCAAATGTATGAGCAGCCAGGAGCAACATGTGGATGAGCTTATCCGCGCTTCAAACCTCCCCAGCGGCACCGTTCAGGTGGCTCTCTTTGGGCTGGAGCTCAAAAAGCAGATACAGCAACTGCCTGGGAAGTATTATCGCAAAAAAATGAAGTAGCGGGCGCGCGGAGCCCCGAGCGGTAGCGAAAATTACTTTTTCTTGAGTAATTGCCGCAGTCGGCCATAGGCCAGTTGCAGCTCTGCCGCCTCTTCGGGCATCTTCTCCA
>JAGVTF010000060.1 GCA_019136955.1 Verrucomicrobiota bacterium | reverse complement strand
GTCGTGATGTAAGGATAGATGGCCTGGAACTTCTCACGGCTCAAAATCCCTTGCTCTAACAGCCAGACAGGGGTTTTGAGCTGATCGCCCAGCAAGCCTTCTCTGGAAGATATTATTGCCTCTATTTCACTTTCTTCCAGCTCAGGCAAAACCATCAACACCTCTTTTGGCGCCGTGTTGATATTGATTAAAGCCGGAAGATAGACTTCATCTATCGTGGTACACATGTCAAAAACTTTTTCCAGCTCATCACCTGAAAGCTCTATACGGTACTCTCTCTCATTGCCGTCCTCGTCTCTCAGCGTTTCGCTGGAGCTGAGCAGAGAGGCCAGACTCTCAATTCTTCTATTATTTCGCTGCATCGCCTCAATATAAGAAAGCGTCTCCGTAGATAACCCCAGAGTCGCCAGTTCAGAGTTGGTATTATTTAAGTTTAACCGTGCCTCTCCCAGGCTGTCCTGGTTCAGGTCATAAGATACCGTCGTTAGATAATGCCTCAACCCCATACCCAGTGGTCCAGCCCCGACACCTTCTTGAAAAATATCCCCCACATCCTCAGTTCCGCTGTCGCTCCTCAGGTTCATATCCAAATCCTTTCCATAAAGGGTCTTCAGATTATACCCCTGCTGAGCTATAAAAGCATCCAAAAACTCAAACTCTGGCGGTGAAGAGCTCCCTGTAAGTGGAACCAGCTCTGGCTTGCTCGAATCCTGCTCCCTGGGGTTTTCTCTCTGGTTTTCAAAAACTGAACCACTTTCATCTGCCTCCACTTCTGGAAAAGAGAGAGCAAAGCTGTCAACTCCCTCTAATGGAAGCTTATTTTTAAGTGCGGCCAGGAGCTCTGATTCTTCGCTCCGCTCTTTTAGAGTCTCGGGCAGATACTTTAAATTCAGTTTTCTGGCCTCATCCGTCAGTCCGTAGATAATTGCGCCCTCGCTGTCTTCAGAGCCGCTCCAGTCATAAACCGTGAAGTACCACTTATCCTGACCATCTTCGGCAACGAGTTGTTCTTTAAACTCATTTGGATTATTTTGCCACTCAGCCAGCCCTGCCTGAGCGGCCTGAGCTACCTGTATGGCCTTGTAAACGCCACTTAGCGCAACCGCCCAGGCCTGCTCGCCTTCTTCTCCGGCGCTTGAAGCTGTCTCAGCCGATTTCGTTGCGTATAGCAGACTCACCGCCACCATCGAGCTTAGCAGCACGACAATCAATACCGCATAGAGCACAAAGGCAGAGCAGTCTCTATTTTTTAGAATTTTCATCGGCCCCTCCTCTGGTTAACAGTACCTGCTCCAATATCCAGTGGCTCCAAAGATAGCCCTGAGGAAGACTCTTGAGACGCTGGCTGCCGGCGCGCATTGGGCAGATAAATAATTCTTTGGAAAACGACCACATTTGTATCAAAATCACTACTCACCTGCCCCATGAACTCTATCCCCATTGCCCCGGGTGCAGACTGCTGAGAACCATTGGAAAGCGGAAAAGCTTCCCCTCCATCAATACCGTCATCCGAGAAAGCTCGCTCAAAAACATCAGACTCCTCCTCTGCCTGCCGCGCAGCCCTGGCCTCTTCAGTTTCCGGGTCTTCTGCTGTCATTCGTATCTCAATGCCCACCGGGAGCTCCTTGCTGTTCCAGCTGTTCACCCATTGGGCACCGTCGTAGTAACGCAGATTGAAGTAGCCTATCCCGCGGGCAAAAATATTGTTAATTGCAATTTTTTCTTCCTGAGGCAGCCCCTCATCTATCAGCCCTTCCATTGCCATAAAGCCGCTGCTCTGCTGCAACTCGTCATTACCAGCCCAGTACTCATCACCCGCAAAGAGAAGGTTAGTGTTTGCATTGGAGCTGCTTGGAGCATCATCTTCTGAGACCTGAGAGAATATGTCGGGAATATCAAAAGCAGACTCCACACTATTCGTGGAATTGCCGCTTCTCCTCCCCCTTTCGCCGGCATTGCTTTCTCCTCTTCTCTGAGTTGAGCTGCTGGAAGTGGAGCTCTCTTTCGGTCCCAATAAAATCGCTTCTTCAACTCGCTCCAGAACAGATAGCCCTCCAACGGGGTCCGGCGCAACTCGGTAAGAGGTTTTCTTGAAGGTCGGCTGCATTCGAACTCTCGCCAGTTCTCCGCTCTCATTGGTGAGCAGGCCACCCCTGAGAGGAGGGTCCAGACGCACAAATTCAATCGAAGAAGCGCTCCCGCTCACGCCAGTCAGCAAGCCACTCCCCGCTACGGCACAACGCAACTCTGAGCTGAGCCGGTCCATCACCAGCCGCACTGCCGTAATTCGGTCCATCTCCTCAAGCGCTTCTTTGCGTAATGTGCTTGATTGTTGATAGAAATAGAGAGCTATCACCATGATGCCTATAGCTATTGTGACAGCCAAAACAACCTCTAAAAGTGTAAAGCCCAAGCTGCAAAATCGCTTTTTCTGCGAATGCTGCGCTTGAATCAAGTTGTTTTTCGCTCTCATCACCATAGAAGTAAAGTAGCTTTTATTCAGAATACTCCATAAAAACAAACTGGCTCATCCTGTGGATGATACGTCCATCAGGTCGATAAATGGCCACATCCACTCTGAGCATCTCAGGGATGGAAGGCCCGCTGCCACTGTAAAACCCAATCGTCTCAGCTTGCATCTCCTCAGTCTCAATATCATAGGACCACTCTTCAAAGGGAGCTTCAAAGTAGGCACCCTCCACATCCTCAGCCTCCACCAGCCCCATCTGAATTTGAGAAAGCAGGCTCACCGCCAAGTTTTGCCCATGCACGCTATTGCGCATCCGCTCCACTGAATCCACCGCTGACTGCAAACCGCCTGTAATAACCGAAAATGCACCGACCACCAAAGCCAAAGCCATCAATACCTCCAGGAGGCCCCCCCCCTCGCAGTGAGAGCTCCTGAATCCAGCGTTTAGTAAAGAAGGCTGATTTTTCTGCATACATTCCCATCGGTTCATGGCCGAGACGCCGGAGTTAATGGATCGGTCTCATCCAAAAACTCGGCATCCCACCCATCTTCAACATCTTCTTCAGCGTTCGAGTCTTCCAGTTCATCTTCCCTGGTGAGCTCAGAAGGAGTATATATCTTTCTCTCAACCAGCCCTGTAATTCCATTCAATAGAATCACCGCTATTCGCTGGTCTTCTTCATCACAAGAGATTAGCCGCAACTCCACCGTTTCTGAAGAGCCATCTGGATAAAACAAAACATCCTGCTCCTCGCTTAAAGAGATCTCCAGTGAATCAGCCCCCTCCTCTTTCTCCAGGCGATTTGTCTGGCCGCTCAAAAAGCTATCTCCATCTCTCACATCACCCAGAATGGCTGAGTAACCCTCTCTTTCTGCCAACTCCAAACCATCAGCGGCCCCATCCGGATCACTTGCAGACTCTGAAGTAAACAAGCTGCTCCAGAACTGGTCGCTCATCTCCTCTTCCTTCTGCCGGTCCTCCGAGTCTGCGTCATCCAGATGGGCAATGGTAGTCACAGTCACCAGCTCTCCGATTCCCAGATTCAGCCAGGAGACACCTTGCAGTTCAGTAAATTCACCGGGTCTGCCGGTGGGGTTTCTCTCTACCAGCACACGCGGAATATATCCTTCTCTGCCTGAGAAATCATTTGTCGGGACAAATCTTACCAACACTCTCCGTCCCGTCTGAGTTGCCTCTGCGCTGGCAAACTTGAACATGCTCTCAAAGCGGGCAGCCCCCTCTTCCAACTGAGCACCTCTCAAAGCCGGAGACATATAGAAAACTGCTGACGCCATGAAGATCATAAGAACGACAACCACCAGCAACAGTTCTATCAGTGTAAAACCGTTCTGGTGGTTCATAACTTTATGAGTGGGTTGCTGCTTAGGGAGCTCCAAAGGAACCACTGCCGGTTTCCAAGTCTTCCAGAGCAGTTTCATCCACTAAGGCGATGTCGTCATCGGTTTCGGGCTGACCATCCTCGCCCATGGAGTAGAGCTTATAGGGGAGGCTTAAAGTTGTCCCTTCATCCTCCAGGCTAAACTCGCTGCTATCGGCCGGCTCATAAATTAAACCATTACCCCAGGCATCTTCAAACCGTGTCCCAGGCTTCAGGTAGGGGCCTTGCCACTTCTCACCCAGGCGCTCATTTTCAAAAGAGGGCCTGAGCATCAGCGCTGTCAGTCCTCCTTCATCTTCGGTCGGATAGTGCCCAATGTTCAAACGGTATGTATCCAACGCATTTTGTACCTGCTGGAGGAACAGTCGAGTCGTATTCTTTTCTGCAGCCTTTTGCTGTGGCAATACATAAACCACCAGAACCGTTGCCAGCATCATGAGAATCACAATCACCAACAGAACCTCAATCAGCGTAAATGCGCTGCTGCCCCTGCGCGCAAACGGCGCACTATACTTTCTAATATCTATATTCATACAATTAATCGAAAACTCCTGTTCTTCTCCAAAAAACAGCACCTGCATATTTAGACGGTTTTTGCTCTCTCTTTATTCAATTCAAATATCTCTGAACAAAACAGCTCTAAATCAAAAATCAGACACCCCGATTTTTCTTACCTGCGCTGCCAAACAACTACTTCTTTTATTTAAGAAACAACTCACCCCAAATAGGTTGAACTGTGGCTGTGAAAAGAAGTATCAATCTTGTCTACGGATGGTGGAGCCGAGGAGGATCGAACTCCTGACCCCCACAATGCCATTGTGGTGCTCTACCAACTGAGCTACGACCCCATCCGTGTCCGCTGTGCGCGCCCCATTAATAAATAATGGCGACCCTA
>JAGVTF010000017.1 GCA_019136955.1 Verrucomicrobiota bacterium | reverse complement strand
CACCAACGTGTTGATCTTGAGCTCCGCCTGAATCTTGAGCGCCATGCGCGCCAGACCCTCCGGAGAGTGGTCGCTCGTATCGAGGCCGAGCACGGTGCCGATTTCGTAGCCCTCTTTCTCATTGAGGCCCAAAATTACGTCGAAGTATTGCTCAAAGCGGCTGATCAGCCCCAGGGCGCGCCTGATATCATCGGCGGAGCGCTTCTCGGGGTCCGCCAGGTCAAAGAAAATTTTACGACGCGGGCCGCTCAGACCGGGGCAGATATCCTTTAGTACCACGTCCCAGATTTCACTCATGAAGGGGAGCATCGTCCAGTTGACGAAGCCGACCAGATCGGCCTTGCTAAACTTCTCGATGAATTTCTCCCTGCCATAGCGGGCCACGATATTTTCCCAGTTGACTTCACCCAACTGGGTCATGCGGCCGATGATGAGCTTGCCGTCGTCGAACTCCAGCGCATCGGTCCGCCCCGCGTTGGCGATGGAGTGAACGTCCCCTTTTTCGGCCATTTCCATGAAGACTGGATGGATATCGGGATAGTTCAGTGCGCCCAGATAGGAGAGCTGCACTCCGAACTGCGCAATCGCATTGGCCATGATCGGGCCGTTGCCGCCCAGTTTTACCATCTGGGGGACCATCTCGAAGTTGGTGCTCTTGCCGGCTGCCGCCGAGATGCGCGCGCCAAACTTATCAATGGTGGTAAGCCGGGTATACTCGGTCGGGCTCACCCGTTTATCGACGACATGGACAATCTCGTCAATAAAACCATCCATGCCGATAAAGGCGCTCTTGCCGGCGGCAGCCGCCACATTGGCTGTGAGTAACTTGGCACACTCCTGGCGCCGCTCCGTCGAATTGATCATTTCGTAGCTCATATCATCGAATCAGTGACTTATCCAAAAAAAATAAAAACTCTTTCACCCAACTGCTGGGAAAATTACGAAGACATCATACTTCCAGAACCTCCTCTCATCCAGAAAAATCGAACGCCCCGGCCAGACTTTTATGCTCCTTTGCCGACATTCCCGAATAGCCGCCCCCCGGAAAGCGTATCGCTTCAAAAATATGCGCACCGAAAGTGATGGAAAAGCCTCGAGAAGTACGCCTGTTTTTGAGGCAAGGCACAGGGTAAGGAACCACGGATGAACACGAATGGACACAGATATTTTTGATTGTGTTGGTTCAAACTGGCGTGCGAAATAAGATCAACTGGCATTTAAGTCAAAACAGATAGCAATTCCAAAGGCTCCTTCTCAAATCCGTGTCTATCTGTGTCTATCCGTGGTTACAAAAGTGTTTATCCGTGGTTACAAAAGTGTTTATCCGTGGTTTCCAATCGTATTAAGAAGGAATACGTCAAACATCCGGCATATAGAGCCACCTTCATCTGGTGCTGCGCAAACTCATCTTCTTGCAGTGCGTCTGTTTTTGAGGCAATGCGTGCAGGGGCGGAAAGCTTTTTTGAACTTGGAAAAGAAGAGCTTTCTGGTTATCATCCCCTCCACGTTGAAGAGATCAGCTACAATCAAACGAACAACCAAAGAAACCGATATCAGCCTGGAGCTGAACCTGGACGGCAGCGGCAAATCCGATATCCGCACGGGCATCCCTTTCTTTGACCATGCGCTCACCCTCTTCGCCAAACATTCAATGATCGACTTACAGCTTCATTGTCAGGGCGATATAGAGGTCGATGCCCACCATACGGTGGAGGATTGCGGGCTGGCGCTGGGGCAGGCGTTTCTGGAAGCTCTGGGCGATAAGGCGGGCCTGCGCCGCTACGGGAGCGGTTTTGACCCGCGCAATCCCTTCACGGGGGAGGCTTATCTGCCGATGGATGAGTGCCTGGTCCGCTGCGTAATCGATTTTGGCGGCCGTGCCTATCTGGTTTACCGTGCCTTGGATGACAAGGCGATGCGCAAAGTGAGCTTTGAGGAGCAGAACCAGGATATGTCCTCCTCTTTTCGGTTTGGACTGGCGCGGGAGTTCTTCCAGGCCTTTACGAACGAGGCGCGCTGCAATCTGCATCTGGAGCTGCTCTATGGTGAAGAGCCGCATCATATTGTGGAGGGGCTCTTCAAGGCCTGGGCACGGGCGGTCGATTTCGCCTGCCAGCGCGATCCACGCCGCGGCGAAGAGCTGCCCACCACCAAAGGCAAACTTTAATCTGGATTTAATTCGAAAAAACCTGCGCTAAAACCGTCTTAAGTGAATAAATGATCACCAGAACGCGTCAAAAGATATGACTGGAGAAGTTGAGTATGCTTCACAGAACGATGCCGAGCTGATTCGTCTCTCCCAGGAAGGCGATAAAGCTGCCTTCGGGGAACTGGTCAGGAGGCATCGCGATCGGGTCTATGGGCAGATATTCAAGATGTTGCCCAGTCCCGATGAAGCGCTGGATCTTTCTCAAGATGCGTGGGTAAAGGCATGGACGCGCCTTTACCAGTTCCAGGGGGATTCCCCCTTTACGACCTGGGTGACCCGGATCGCAATCAATACATGCCTCGATTTTCTTCGCAAAAGGCAGAGACGCCCGGCCGAAGACTCTATCGATGAAATGACTGAGAAAGCAGGGGAAGGCAACTGGACGCCAACGGTGGAGCCGGACCCGCTGCAGGAGCTGGAGCTCGAAGAGCAACGGGAGCTGCTCCAGGAAGCTTTGGAGCAAATCTCCAAAGAACAGAGACAAGTTTTGGAATATACATACATAAACCATCTGGGGTACAAAGAGATCGCCAAAGAGATGGGTTGCTCAATCGGGACGGTAATGTCTCGGCTTTTCTATGGAAAGAGAGCATTGGGCAAAAAATTTAAGGGAATTTTGGAAGAACGCGGCATAAATGTTGAGGATGTCTTATGAGCCACTTCAATGAACAGGAAATAGAGAAAATCGTTCGCTTCTGCGACGGGCAGCTAAGCCCGCAGGAGGCTCTGGAGGTCAGGGAATTGCTGGAGGCAAACCAGGCCCTGCATGAGGAGTATCTCCGGCAGAAACAGGTTTCAAGGCTTTTGGAGAGCCTTTCGGAGGCTGAACCCGTACCGGTGCCGCTATCGCATGAGGCGTACTGGGCCGGTATTGAAAGCAAGCTCCCCGGTCGGGAGTCCGCGCCGGCTCCTGCGGCTCCAGAGAAAATCGAGCTTTGGCGCCGGCTGGCGCGTGCCCGCAGTTTTTGGGCACCGGCCACGGCCGCCTGCCTGCTGCTCGGCTTTCTCGCTTTCCATGAAAGTGGGCGGCTGGGCAGGGATTCCTCCGCGCTTCAGAGCTCTAACGAGGTGGAGACCAGTGCGGGAGTATCGGCCACAACCCTGGAGAGCGATACTATCTGCATAGAGTGGATCACTTACAGCTCTTCAATGCAGGATGTCACGTCAGAGACATAATTTTTTGAAAAAATAAAAATGAATATGTTTTGGGTCAAGCTTTATCGTGGGCTGGTTGGTTCCATGCTGGTTGCCGCGCTTTTTTGTGGTACAGCTCACTTCTCGCAGGCATATGCGGATGCGGAAGTAGCGCCAGATACAAAAAAGACCAAAGAGTCTCAGGAACGGAAAAATATCGATCCTGTCTTCCCGCTCAAACTGCAACTGATCTGGGGGACCGATACCAATATTGACGAGGTCGAGCACCTCAAGGGGAGGTTCAAAGAGGTGAAGCCGGAGATTCAAAAACGGCTGGAGGAGTTTTTAAAGTGGAACCACTACTACGAAATCAGTTGCAAGAAGGTCGATTTGAAGGAACCCAAAGAGTACTCGGTCGTCATGAGCAAGCATTGTGAAATCAAGATTCGCAAGATTGAGAATGAGAAAGAGGTCGTAGAGGTCAAGCTCTACGGCAAAGATAAGATGGTGGTTCGGAAGAAGGCGCGCATCACAGCCAAAAAGCCGCAATCGATAGCCGGCAAGACGGAATCGACCTCCGATTTTTGGTGCGTCCTGATCAGTGTGGACGATGACCCGACCGGCGAAAAAGAGGCAGCCCGCAAGAAAGCAGAAGAGCTCAAAGCGCTGAAAAAGGAAAAAGAAAAAGAGTCGGCAAAGACGGAAGAAAAAAAGTGATCGATTTTTCCCTGTTCTTTCAAAAAAAATAAATAGATATTTCTGTCTGTAAGTCTTTAAAAGAGCTTGCCAGAAGATACCTTCTGTGCTACTTATCAATTCAATTGCGTGGTATATTCAACATGATGCCTGGGTATGCAAATTACAGATAAAGAGATAAGTGGCGCTTTGGTGGTCGAGGTGGCAGGACGTTTGACGGCCGCTACGGAAGGGCTCTTTAAATCCGAGATGAGCTCTCTCCTCACCAAGGCCGATAAGCTCGTTTTTGATTGCTCCCAAATGGAGTACCTGGACAGTACGGGGCTGGGGTTGATCGTCCGCTTCTATAAAGACTTCAAAGCTCGTGGAGGCAAGCTGGCTCTGGCCAATCTGCAACCCAAACCGAAGCTGGTTTTCGAGATCACCCGTGCCAATAAAATTTTTGATATTTACGATACGATTGAAAAAGCTGTTGAATTCGTCAATAGCAGCAGCGGAGTAGAAGAGGAATAAGAGGAGCAGAAAGTTTTAAAAAAGAAAGACCCCCGGTCGCACAATTGAGGCGTGACCGGGGGTCTTTCGTGTTGGTTTGGGTTGTGGGCGCTCTTTACTTCAGGAGCGGCCCATGCACATGGGAGGCCACTTTGAGGCGCAGGGCGTTGAGCTGGATGAAGCCGGTGGCGTCATCCTGGTTATAGGCCTGGGTTGGGTCGGCTTCCATGGTTGCGATGTTCGGATTGTAGAGGCTCAGGGCGGACTTGCGGCCGGCGACCATGATGTTGCCTTTGTAGAGCTTGACGCGGACCGTACCGGTCACGTTGCGCTGGCTTTCGGTGATCAGCGCCTGGAGGGCAAAGCGCTCCGGGGCATACCAGTAGCCGTTATAGACCAGCTCCGCATATTTGGGGATGAGGCTGTCGCGCAGGTGCATCACTTCGCGGTCCATGGTCAGGCTCTCCATCTGGAGGTGGGCAAAGAGGAGGATCGCTCCGCCCGGGGTCTCATAGACGCCGCGGGATTTCATCCCGACGTAGCGGTTCTCGACCATATCGACGCGGCCGACGCCGTGTTTGCCGCCGAGCCTGTTCAGAGTCTGCATCACCTTGAGCGGGGTCATCTTTTGGCCGTTGACGGCGGTACAGATACCCTGCTCGAAATCGAGCTCCACATATTCGGGGCTGTCGGGCGCATCTTCCGGCGAGACGCTGAGTTTAAACATCTCCCTGTTTTCGGGTGCGAAGGCATCCATCCAGGGGTCCTCCATGATGCCCGCTTCGTAGGAGATATGGAGGAGGTTGCGGTCCATGGAGTAAGGTTTTTTGCTGGAGGCTTCCACGGGGATGCTTTTCTGGACGCAGTAATCGATCATTTCTTTGCGGCCAGGGAAGGCGTTACGGAAGGATTCGTCGCGCCAGGGGGCGATCACCTGCAGGTCCGGGGCCAGTGCCGCCGCCGCCAGCTCAAAGCGGATTTGGTCATTGCCTTTGCCGGTGGCGCCGTGGGCGATTGCGTCGGCGTTTTCAGCGCGGGCGATCTCCACCATTCGTTTGGCGATGAGTGGCCGCGCGATGCTGGTGCCCAGATAGTACTGGCCTTCATAAATCGCATTGGCCTGAACCATCGGGAAGATGAAGTCTCGGGCGAACTCCTCTGAGAGGTCATCCACGTAGAGTTTGGAGGCGCCTGTGCGCAGGGCTTTTTCCTCCAACCCGTCCAATTCCTCTTCCTGTCCAATATCTGCACAGAAAGCTATCATCTCGGCGCTGTATTTTTCCTGAATCCAGGAAAGTAATACGGAAGTGTCGAGCCCGCCAGAATATGCTAAAACAATTTTCATAGTGCCTCAATCAAAGCGACCTACAGTTAACCGCATTTTTTGTTCAGAGTAAAGGAGAACATCAGCTTCCGCGGGGTGGATGCCTCTGGCGTTTAAAGCGGTTATTGGTATCCCAGTTGTAGTATTTCAGTTTGAGCCCCATTTCGTGGCAGGTATCCTGAAGGGTCAGCAGGAAGTTATCGCAGGAGGAGACCACGCCGCCATTGCCAATCACCAGCTCGCGAATCGAGGTATCGTTGGTGACGACCATCACCTCCCCATAGCGGAGATAGAGGATGGCGGCCCGCTCGATGACCTGGTCTGCCGATTGCCGGCTGGGCGTGTAGAGGATTTCCAGATTTTCCTCGGAGTCCACTGTCCGCTCCGGCTGCAGGCTCTCGGCCTGGCCATCAAAGACGACCGTGATCGGTACGGAGGAGGTATCGGCATAGCGGCGCAGGACCTTCACGAGCTCTTCCCGTGCGGTCTGCGAGTGGCGCGCACTGCCGGCTGCCAGATGCTTCCAGGAGTGCAGCAGGTTGTAGCCATCTATGAGGGTGCGGACAATCATAATCCTCAGCCTCTATATTATGCGGGAGGCGTTCCCTTTTTGAAAGGATATTCCGGGCGCTCCGGTACCGGCAGGCCGAGCACCTGATAAGAGGTGCGAAAGTGCATCTTGGCGACCAGCGGGAGCGCGTCGGGCCCATGCAGTTTAATGAACTCCTTGCCGGGCTCGATGACCGCGGTGGCTCCTTTGGGGAAGGTGAACTGGTAGCGCTCGCCCATCTGCCGGAGGCGCCGCACGAATTCATCACGCGCCAGAATGGAGGCGGCCGCCACGGCCAGATCGCTCTCAGCCTTGTGCATCTGCTCCAGAGGCAGGGTGCGCCCCAGGCGCATCAGGGCCCGCTCAACGGTGGCGCGGGTGCCGGCAAATTGATCGGAGATCGCCTTCACCGGCGGGGGGAGCATCTGGAAGGATTGCTCCAGAAGGTTCTCGATGACCCGGGCATGACCCCAGGCGAGCACCTGGTTGACCGTCTTCATGTTTTTGTGTAGCCGGTTATAGGCTTCGTTGCCGATGGCGACCACGTTCTGAACCACTCCGGGGGTTTCGCGGACCAACTGGGCCAGCGTGGCGATTTGGCGGTCGCTTTTGATTTTTTTGCTGTCCTGGATACCCTCCTTTTCCCAGGTGCGCAGGGCCGCTTCATTGGCATAGACTCCGGCAATGCAGAGGGGACCGAAGAAATCGCCTTTGCCGCTTTCATCCACTCCGATGCGTGCCTGGTAAAGTTCCGGGTTCAGCGTATCCTCGTAGCCGATGCGCGCCTCCTGGAGGATTTCGGGTTCCAGCGTGAACTCGATGAACTCGGCGGTTCGTTTGCCCTGAATAACCAGTTTAAGGCTTTTATAGAGGACGATGTTGAGCCCCTCCGCACGCGCGGCGCTGATTGCGAAGGGGACCTCCTGGGGCTCGTAATTGCTCTGGCGCAGGAGCGCTTCCAATCGCTCCGCCTGTGGCTCGGTGAGCTTGCAGGTGTAGAGGTGTTGCGGCTGGGCCATGATGCGGGGCTCCTGCTGGCGGGCTAGCCAAGCTCAAGCTGCGGTGAAGCGGCAGGGGGGCTGGGGCTGGCCCAGAGCTGGGCGGCCGCCTCACGGTCGGCGAAAATCGAGCAATTGGGATGATTACGCAGCCAGGATGCCGGAGCCTCGGCAGAGGGCTCGCCGGTGAGAATACGCCGCAGGACGCCTGCCTTGTACTTGCCGGTCACCAGGAGCCAGACCTCGCGCGACTCCAGTATTCGGTTCATCCCGAGCGTGACCCCCCAGGTGGGGACGCGGTCATGGTCCAGATAGTAGCGGGCGGCGTTGATGGAGGATTGGGAGAGATTCATTTTGCGGGTGGGGGAGTCCGGCATGGAGCCGGGCTCATTCATCCCGATGTGGCCATTGGTGCCGACGCCCAGCAACGTGAGGTCCATCGGCTCTTCAAAGAGAGCGTCGTAGCGGGTGATTTCGGCTTCAAGCTCCGGCGCGTTGGGTTCGATGCACTGGAAGTGGCCGGCCGGCAGATCGACCCAGTTGAGGAAGTTGCGTCGGATGACGTTCTGGGCGCGGCCCGGGTCGCTGAGGTCGAGCTCTCCAAACTCGTCGAGCAGGAAGGCCTCCATATCGCGGAGGCAGACCTGGCCCTCGTGGTAGTAATCGATCATCTTGCGGTAGAGCGGCTCGGGCGTTTTGCCATCGACCAGGCAGACGCGCAGATCGGTCTTATCCCAGATTTTTTTGGTCCAGAGCGTGGCGGCGGCTTCTGAGAGCGCCTCGGTGTTCTTGAAAACGAGCAGGTTCATAAAACGGGTCTCTTTATAAAAAAATGATTGGTTACAGTTTAGAAGAGGCTCCCCGCGGCGATGCCGATAACCGAGATGGGGCCCTGGTCTTCGAGTCCTTCGGTTGCCTTGTCGAGTTTCTGCATGGTCAGTTTGGCGTTCTTGTAGAGGGCAGGGTCATTGACGATGCGGCCGGCGGTCCCTTCGCCCGAGTTGACCTTCTGCAATATTTCGCGCAGATGAGTGAGCGAGTCGCGCATCTCCACATAGACCGCCTCATCGCTCAGGAGCTTGCCCACGGAGCCGCGGCCCTGCTGGACGTCGGTCATCATCCACTTGGCCTGGGAGGCGATGGCGCGCGCGTCATCCATGGTGAGCTCCAGATTGCCGAGGGTATTCATGGCGCTGCTGTACATTTCGCCTTCCATCATCATTTTACCGATGGAGCCTTTGCCACCGGAGATGGCGGCGGTGATATTCTCGACATTGAGCAGGATCGGCCCGATGGAGGAGAGTGAATCCTGGTTTTCCTTAATGAAATCGGTGAAGGGGCTGATCATGCTGCTGAGGCTGTCGGAGCTGAAGTTGCGGGTCAGCTCGTCGATGCCGCCGATCACTCCATCGAGCTTATTCATGAGCATACTCAAATCCTGCTGCTCCTGGCTCAGAAGCATCGCGCCATCCTGCACCGGCTCGCCTCTATCGGCAAAATCGATACTGACGTAGTTCTGGCCCATCATCCCCAGGAACTTGATGGTGGCGATGCTGTCGGTGGTGATGCCGGTGTTTTTCTTGATCTTCATGGAGACCAGTACGCCCCCCTCCTTGAGCTTGATGGAGGAGACGTTGCCGACGTTGACGCCGGCGACCTTGACCGGGTCGCCCGTCTTCAGGTCCAGAACGTTTTTGAACTTGGTCTGGATGAGCACTCCGGATTTGAGCGGTGCCAGACCGCCAATCAGTTCCATCATGACGACGGCGACCAGGAGAATCAGGAGAAAGAAGATTCCCAGGCGAACTTCCAGTTTGGTTTTATTCATAATCAGATTTGGTTTCGTTATTTTTATAGTTAGCTGTTAAAAAGTTTCTCAAAGCGGCGTCTTCCTTGCGCTCGGAGCTCTGGTAGCTTTTGATTTCGGCCGGCGTCCCGATTTTCAGCAGGGAGCCATCCAGGAGGATGGCGATGCGGTCGGCGATTTCAAAGGCGAGTTCACGGTCATGGGTGACCAGGACCGATGTTTGGGAGAGGAGCGCGCGGGCACGGCGGATTTCATTGACTACGGTGCGCGCCATGACCGGGTCGAGCTCGGCGGTCGGCTCGTCATAGAGGATGACGCGCGGCTCCATGACGATGGCGCGGGCGATGGCGACCCGTTTTTTCATCCCGCCCGAGAGCTCAAAAGGGTACTTGGCCGCGTCGGCACGGCTCAGGTTCAGATGCTCGAGCTGCTCCCTCACGATTTGACGGATTTGCTGCCACGGTTTGAGCCGGTGCTCGGTAAGGTAAAGGGAGACGTTCTCTTCCACCGAGAGTGAATTCAAAAGGCCGCTATTCTGGAAGACCATCGCCATGCGGATTTTATCATGCAGGTTCCGCGAGGTGGGTGACATGCCGTTGATGCGCACCTCTCCGTGGTCCGGCTCCAGGAGGCCGATCAGATGGTTCAAAAGGACGGTTTTGCCGGCGCCGCTGGGGCCCATGATTACGAAAATCTCACCCGGCGCGATTTCAAAGGAGAGACCCCTCAGAACCGGCGCTCCGTCAAAAGATTTGGAGAGACCGCGGACGCTGATGGCGACTCCCTGCTGTTTGGCGGGCCGGTTCCGACTGGTGATGTTGGGGGAAGTATCAATGTTCATGGGTTCATCAGAAAAACAGAATAAGACGGGTGAGGACATAATCAAGCAGGAGCACCGCGGCGATGGAGTTTACCACCGACTTGGTGACGCTGCGGCCGATGCCGCGGGGGCCGCCGCGGGTAATCAGCCCCTGATGGCAGGCGATGATGCCGATGCTCAGGGCGAAGACGACGCTCTTGAAGAGACCTTCAAAAATCTCTTTGCTATCGACTCCGGATTTGAGGCTGGCCAGGTAGCCCTCAACCGTGACGGCTGCGCTCTGGTTGAAAACGCTCACCGCCAGGCCGCCCATCCAGCCGACCAGCATCGAAAAGAGCACCAGCATCGGCAGGGCGATGCAGATAGCGACGATCCGCGGCATGACCAGGTAACTGACCGGGCTGATGTTCATCGTCTGGAGCGCGTCAATTTCGTGATAGACCTTCATGGAGCCGATTTCGGCGGTCATGGCCGAGCCGATGCGCCCGATGATGAGCACCGACATCATGACCGGAGCGAGCTCTTTGCACATGGCCAGACCGATCACCTCGCCCACCACGCCGGTGATGCCGCGCGCGGTCATCTGGGGCGCCATCTGCAGGGCCAGTATCCCCCCGATGAAGAAGGAGAGCAGGCCGGCCATCATCAGGCTGGCATTGCCCATTTCAAAGAGATGGTCCAGGATTTTGCGTGCCTGCTTGGGTGCGTTTTTGAGCTCTGCCAGAGTTTTTAATAGTAAGATGAGTATTTCTCCCAGGTTTTGAAACATGGCTAACGATCCTTGCTGTTTGGTTGGGGGTCTTCTTGGGCGATGGGGCTCAGCAGCGGCTCGGCCTCGGGCGAGTCCTGCCGCTTCATTTGCCGTTTGCGCGCCTCCTGGACCCGTCGTTTATCCTGCGAATAGAAAAAGCGCCAGTAGTTTCCATACTCCTCGTCTTTCACCCGTTCAATCAACCCAAAGAGAGCCGACCACCGTTTTTGCCGCGGGTTCTCTTCGTGGCGGTAGAGGTTCCAGAAGAGTGACTCCTTGAACTCCTCTTTTTTCGAATTCTCTTCCAGACTCCAGAGGCTGGCCAGCGGGGTCCAGTTGCGCTGAATGCTTTTATTGCCGGGGAAGAACGGCTCGAACGGCGAGAGGCAGCTCATGCGGTAATTGTCGTTGGCGTCCAGCCGCGCGGTGAAGAGCGGCCAGAGATCAGTACGCCGGTATTCTTCGCTGCGGTCTTCGTACTTCTCCTGCACGTCCGAGTAGAGGTAGTAGAAAAGCCGTTGGCGCTCGGCGTAAATCTGGTCGCCGTCATAGACCGTTTTTTTCCAGGTGGGCCAGAGGATGAAATCGCGCCGCTGCGTATCGTTGTAAGAGGAGCCAAAAAGCGGGAAGATGCGGTCGGTCGTTTTGCCTTCACCGCGGGCGAAGACGATAAAGGGATAAGGCATCCCCCACTCGCGGTATTTTTGCTCGCGGTCATCGGCCCAGTTGAAGAACGGCCAGAGGATGACGGAGTGGTCGCGGTTGGGTGAGCGCGTCTGCGCATAGAAGGGGAGTATCCCGTAGAACTCGGTGGGGTTTTCGGTGCCGATGCCGGTCTTCTGGTGCAGGCCGATGGGCCAGAGGTAAAACTCTTTGCTGTGGCCTGGGCTGAGCAGTTCGTCCCCCCAGATATCGGTTACCGTGCCGACCTCTTTTTTCTCCTGGCCCATCAGCGGCCAGAGCTGCCAGCCGTTGAGGTTATGGTCCCCGCGGCGGATATGAAAGAAGGGGTAGGGGCAGTTCCAGGTGGTGACATCTTTTTTGCGGGTCTTGACGTAGAGCGGCATCAGGATGAATTCGACCTCGTCGCGCCACATGCGGTGCTGGAGCTCCCCATAGATGGGCAGGAACGCCCGGTAGTTTTCTTCCGGGATTTCGGAGCGCTGTTGCATATAGAACGGGAATAGGGAGAAGCGGCGGGTCATCTGGTCCTCCACATTGGTGCCACCGGCCCAGTAAAATATCTGGAAGATGTGGACACGGTACTCCAGGCCGTAGCGGTCCACCCCAAAGAACGGATAGAGGAAATCCATTTCCAGAGTTTCCAGGTCTTCATTGCGCTCCACCGAGAAAAGAGGCGGCAGGAAGGTAAAGCGGGAGAGGTCCCCCTCCGTATATTCGTATTGCCGGTAAACCAGCGGGCCATAGGGCTGATAATCGTGCTTCAGGGTGAAGGCGACCGAGTACTCGGGGAAGAGCGAGGGGGTCAGCGTTTCGGAATCTTCGGGCGCCTCCGTCAGCTCGGCAAATTTGGAGAAAAGCCCCTGGGCCACCAGAAGAGGCGAGCCGGCCAGGCAGAAAATAAGCACCAGCAGCCAAACCGGAGAACCTGCCCCGAGCAGAGAGCAGCGCAACCCCGGAGGGTTGTTCTCTTGACGTTGCCTTTGCCGGGGGTTCACAACTTTCTCACCAAGCACCTGGGATAGTTTAACTTCCTTGTTTTCAAGATCAAGTGCAATTTAAAATCTTTCAACTCCGTGGAGAGTTTCCAAAAACAGTGCATTTTACCGCTGCCCTCTCCAGGCTCTCCTGCCTGCTGGGGCTGCGGCATGGCTGAGGAGCAAAAGCCCACCCTGCGCAGCCCGTCTGATAATAGGGGAGTGAACCGCTGAAAACGAGCTTTTTCATGCTGGCTTTGGGGTTGACCTGCTGCCCCCGCTCCGGTACGGTATATATGTTTTAGTGAGAAGTGGAGGAAGGATGATGGATTTGGGAGATGCGATGAAACAGTTTGAAGCTGAGCTGGAGCGGGCGGGTGTGAGCTCTCCGCGCGCCAATGTGGAGTGGATAGCCTGCGCCACGCTCGGGCTGAGCCGTGCCGAGCTTTCGCTCAAAGCCGCGGAGAGGGGGTTCACGCCGGAGCCCGGGCAGCTTGAGGAAATCCGAGCGCGCGTTCACCGGCGCGCCGCACGGGAGCCGTTGCAATACATATTGGAATCGACCTCTTTTTGCGGGATAGAGATCAAGGTCGCCCCGGGGGTATTGATCCCGCGGCCAGAGACCGAGCTCCTGGCCGAGGCCGGCTGGAAATTCCTCCAGAAGCGCCAGGAGCCGACCGCGCTGGATTTCTGTAGCGGCTCCGGCTGCATCTCCCTGAGCCTGGCGCTCTACGCACCCGAATCACGCATCTGGGGGGTGGAGCTCTCGATTGAAGCGCTCCGGATCGCCTGGACCAATGCGACCCGCTATGAGCTCGACGGCAGAATCCGCACCATGGAGGGAGATTGCCCGACGGCGGCGCGTGAGGGTGCCCCTTTCGACCTCGTTATCTCCAATCCGCCTTATATTCCCAGCGCCGAGATTGAGCGGCTTGAGCCGGAGGTGAGCCTGCACGAGCCCTCCGTGGCGCTCGATGGCGGCCCCGATGGATTGCGTTTTTATCGGCTGTTGGCGAAGGAAGCGCCGGAGCTCCTGAAGCCCGATGGGGTACTGATGGCGGAGTTCGGCGATGGACAGTTCCCGCAAATCGAGGAGATATTCCGCACGGCGGGCTGGGAGCGTATTCGCGCGGAAAAAGATTATTCGGGCAAGGAGCGTTTCTTCGTGGCGAGCCAGCCCAAGTGAGCGACCCCGACCGCCCGTTTTAGCTTTCAGTGACCTTGGGCAATCCCAGGCGGCGGATGCGTTTGAATTCATCCCAGCGGTTCAGACGCAGGCGCAGGAAGCGGCGAAGCATCCAGAAGGTGGAGCGTTTTTGAAGCGGTTTGAAGCGCTCCCGCTGCCGGCGCAGATACTCGCGCCTGGCATGGCAATCTTTGAACGCCTCCCAGACCGTGCTCCGGAAAAAAGAGAAGCGCCGCAGGTAGAGGCTCCCCGCCGCCCCTTCGGCCAATAGCCAGGCGGCTTGCAGCAGCAGGAGGAGCCGGCTCCAGGGGCCGCTCAGTTTCAGGAGCACCCAGAGATGATTGCGGTTGGCATGGAAGCGTTTGAAATCGCTGGTACGGAGCTCCACCACCTTGTCGCCGCCGGCGGTATTGACGGCAGCCGAGCCGCGATGGTGAAGGGTCGCCTGGCGCAAAGCCCAGCAACTGCCGCCGGAGAGCCAGACCCGCCAGGAGAGATCAAGCTCATCGGCATACATGAAGAACTCCTCGTCAAAACCACCCAGCCGCTCAAACTCGCTCCTCAAAATCAGATAGGAGCATCCCTCGGGCATCAGAACCGGTCGGCTTTCCGGGAAGTCCTCCCGTTCCGTCGGGAAACCGAAAAGGTCAAAGCCGCCGGCCCCCAGGCTTTGGAATGAATCTGAATCGTAATCGAGCACCCGGGGTGTGGCCGCCGTCGCGCCTCGTTTTTCGGCCTCGGCGACCAGCCGCTCCAGCGTGTCGGGCTCCATCCAGGTATCGTTGTTGAGGAAGAAGAGCCATTTGCCGCGCGCCGTTTTCGCCGGCAGGTTATTGCCTTTGCAGTAGCCGAAGTTGCCGCCATTTTGGATAAACTTCCAGGAGTCCTCCGGCCAGGATTGCAGGAGCTCTTCGGAGAGCCGCTCCGAGCCATCCTGGGAGAGGTTATCGGCCACGATTGTTTCGGTATGGGCAAAAAAGGTTTGCGCCCGCAGCGATTCCAGGCAGCGCCTCATCCAGCGGGCCCCGTTGTAATTGAGGATGATGATTGAAATGACCGGCCCTGTACTCACAACGCAACTATTTTTTAGGAGTCTCCCTCTCCGAGAGGCCTCAGAGGCTCACTCCTTTTTGGTCGTCACGGTGCGGACCCACTCCTGGTTATCGAGATACCAGCGGATGGTTTTGCGTATGCCGGTTTCAAAGGTATGCTGAGGGCTCCAGCAGAGCTCACTCTGCATCTTGCCGGCATCAATCGCATAGCGCCGGTCGTGGCCCGGGCGGTCCTTGACGAACTCGATGAGCTTGCGGCTGCTCCCCAGCGGGGCCGAACGGAATTCATCGACCAGGTCGCAGATGAGCTTGACGATGTCGATATTGGCCCACTCGTTGTGGCCGCCGATATTGTAGGTCTCGCCGGAGCGTCCGGAGCTGAGCACCAGCCAGAGCGCCTCCGCGTGGTCTTCAACATAGAGCCAGTCGCGCACGTTTTTGCCGTCGCCATAGACCGGAATCGCTTTACCATTGAGGAGGCTCTGGATGACTACGGGGATCAGCTTCTCGGGGAACTGGTAGGGTCCGTAGTTATTGGAGCAATTGGTGATGACCGTATTCATCCCGTAGGTGTGGTGGTAGGCGCGCACCATCATATCGCTGGAGGCTTTGCTGGCGGAGTAGGGGGAGTTGGGCGCATAGGGGGTTTCCTCGGTGAAGTAACCGGTCGGGCCCAGCGTCCCATAGACTTCATCGGTGGAGACGTGTAGAAAGCGGTGGGAGCCAAGCGCGCCTTGCCAGTGGGCGCGGCAGGCCTCAAGCAGGTGGAAGGTCCCCGTGACGTTTGTCTGGACGAAGACGCCCGGGTCATTGATGGAGCGGTCGACATGGGATTCGGCGGCCAGATGCATCACGTCGCTGATATCGTGCTCCTGAATGACGCGGATTACCTCCTGGCGGTCGCGGATATCGACCTTTTCAAACCGGTAGCGCTGGTCACGGTCCACCGGCACCAGGTTCTCCGGATGGCCGGCATAGGTGAGAGCATCCAGATTGACCAGAAGTTCGATTTCTTTTTTCTCGAGGATGTACCGGATGAGGTTGGAGCCGATAAACCCTGAGCCACCTGTTACTAAAAGTTTCATAGCGATATTTTAAGAGGTCTCTATTTAATGTTAAAGAATCCGTTTTGTTTGGCGATTGAATTGGAAGGGAGCACACCGCGCCAGTTCAGGCAGGGGTAGACCACGCTGTTGCGGCCGATGATGCTGCCGGGGCACAAGACGGCGTTACAGCCAACCTTTGCATGATCCCCCATCACGGCACCGAATTTTTTTAGCTCCGTATCAATTTCCTCTCCATTGAAGCGGATGTTGATATTGCCAGGCATGAGCCTGACGTTGGATATCTTCACGCCGGCACCCAGATGCGCCTTGTAGCCGAGGATGGAATCGCCGACGTAGTTGAAGTGTGAAATCTGGCAATCGTTAAAAACGATGCAGGCTTTGAGCTCGCAGGAGTGGCCGATGGCGACCGAGTCACCAACGACGACGCAATCGCGGATATAGGCGCCGTGGCGAATGTGGCAGTTGCGGCCGATCACGGCCGGCCCCAGTATCATGGCCCCCTCTTCAATGACGGTCCCTTCGCCAATAAAGACGTTTTCTCCGATATACGGTTTGCCGATGAGGGTGTGCTTACCGGTAGGGAAGCTCCCCCGTGCAAAGTAATCCTGGAGCCCCTTGAGGGCATCCCACATGGGGCGGCCCTCCTCAAAGAGGGCGGTATGCTCCGTCTGGGAGAGGTCCAAAAAGTTAGATGTCGAAAGTGGCATATATTTCAAAAAACGCATAGCCCTCCGGTACTGGCACCAGCCAGACCCGGCGCTCCTCAGGGCTTTCTCGTTGGGAGCGGTTTCTTTAAGCAGGAAAGGAACGCAGCCGAAGCGCACGTTCCTCACCAAATTTTTTACCCTGCACCGGAGCAGGATGTCGAGCCGACCGGCGCATTAAAATTGTACCTGGGGAACCTGTTTCTCATCCAGGCTTGTCTCGAAAAGAACTTCGTGTTTGAAGCCGAGCATCCCCGCGAAGAGGATATTGGGGAAGACTTCAATTTTCGTATTGTAGCGCGTGACGCTGTCATTATAGAACTGGCGCGCAAAAGAAATTTTGTTTTCCGTAGAGACCAGTTCCTCCTGGAGCGCCAGGAAGTTCTGGTTCGCTTTGAGGTCGGGATAAGCTTCCGCCACGGCCAGGAGGCGTGCCAGGGCTGAGCTGAGTTCCCCTTCGGCCTTGATGGCATCCTGCGGCAGTTTAGCCTGGGTTGCGCTGGCGCGAGCAGCGACTACCCGCTCCAGAGTCTCTTTTTCATGGGCGGCGTAGCCCTTGACCGTATTGACCAGATTCGGGATCAGGTCGTGACGGCGTTTGAGTTGGACATCGATTTGTGCCCATGCGTTTTTGACGGTTTGCCTGAGCGCCACCAGCGAGTTATAGATGGTGAGGACGATGAGCCCCACTATGACGACCAGCACCACCAGCGCTATCAGCAGCAGGACCACCAGACCGCCCAGAGCAGCGGCGTTAACCATTCCAAGTATCATAATTGATCTTTCTTCCTGTTTAAACTTCCGGCACGGAGCCTTGCCGAAGCTTCCTCATTGGTTT
Organism: Verrucomicrobiota bacterium; assembly: GCA_019136955.1. Lineage (GTDB taxonomy): Bacteria > Verrucomicrobiota > Verrucomicrobiia > Limisphaerales > UBA1412 > UBA1412. The sequence goes on along the minus strand of JAGVTF010000017.1, from coordinate 219 downwards.
TCATGCCGAGATATTCGCCAGAACCATGAAAACTTTTAGCCGGCATCTTCTTTGATTTAAAAAAGTTGCCATAGCTTCCGCACGGCTCATTAAAAACAGAAAAAAGGCCCGATGTCGAGCCTTTTTAGCGAGAAGTTATTTTGAAAACAGCGGCTAGCTGATGGCTACCAGTGAAGCGCGTTCATTCTTATCATTGCGCACAATCCCCTGGGCCCGCGG
>JAGVTF010000082.1 GCA_019136955.1 Verrucomicrobiota bacterium | reverse complement strand
GTCACAGATACCTTCTTTGGCCGGTTTATTGTACTCGATGTGGTAGGTGGCCTGGCAGGTGGGGCAGAAGCGTCTGCCAGATGTCCGGTAAAGTATCTCTTCATCCGAGACGTTCAGATAAATAACACCGTCAAGCGTGCGGCTGGAGGCTGTGAGTATTGTATCCAGAGCATCGGCCTGGGGGACTGTTCTGGGGAATCCATCCAGGATAAAGCCGTGCATGGCGTCACACTCATTGAGCCGCTTCTTGACGACCGCAGCGGTGACATCATCCGGGACCAGTCGCCCCTTGTTGATAAACGCACCGGCAATGGCACCCAATGCAGTCTTATCTTTGAGATGGTCACGGAAAAGATTACCGGTGGAAAGTGTTGGTACTGAAAGGTACTCACTCAGGAAAGCTGAATGGGTCCCTTTACCGCAGCCCGGAGGTCCCATAATAACCAGGTTCAAGGGGCAGGAGACGGGTGTCTTATCGGTCAGGCGGTAAGAGGCGAGGAATTGATCAATCTCCTTTTCTATAGAGGCGACCGGAGGTGGAACAAAGCTGTTGCTCTCAACGCTCTTGATAAAGGCGCGCACCTCGTCATAGACTGCCTCGCTGGGGTGCTCGGTATCAACCGCCAAAAAAGAGGTGGAGTGCGCAAAGAGGCGGAGGATGGACTCGGCAACGTTTTTATAGTTATTGATGCGCCCGATAATCCCTTCAGGCGTCTTTTCGATCTGTTCATCGGTCGCCTTGCGGGCAAAGGCTCGCTCAAAGGTGGTATCGGGGGAAACCTGCATAAAGATTACCCCGCTGAGCTCCATCGACTGGCGATGCAAGAGATCAATCATATAGACTGCCTGGTAGAGTGTGCAGGGGAATCCATCGAAGACAAAGCCGCGAGCCTCCGTGTTGGCGGAGATTTTCTCTTCCAGAGCGGCGTTGGCGACTTCATCCGGGATAAAATTGCCCCGAAGCACATAGGGCTGGGCCATTAAACCCAGGAGTGAGTGATTCCGGATAGAATCCTTGATCATTTGGCCTAAGGAAAAGCGAAGGAGTCCAAATTCTTTTGCAATCCTTTTGGCACAGGTTGTTTTACCGGCGCAGTTTGGACCGATGATAGCAATGTTCATTATTCAAAGGTGGAGGCAGAAACATCCCTCCAAGAGGTAGGTTGATACCTTTTTCGAGTCAAAAAATCAAACTTATTCGTAAAGTTAGAAATAATATCAGTATGGGATAAGCAAAGGTTATCCCCGCTTATAGGAGGCTCTTATGCACTTTTAAAGAATGGCACGTCTATGTTATGGGAGAGGCCTCATGGAGTTAAAAAAGTCAATCCACCCGCCATCCATTGAGTGGCTTTGAGCAGGAGCGCAGGGTAGATGCCCGGCAGAACCATCATCACCAGAGAAATCAGACCGACAACCCAGAGTATTTTTGGCAAGGCAATACGCTCGCCTTGCGAGTAATGCTTTTGGGCATATTCGCGAGGCCAGTAGATAGCGCGGACCACTCCAAAATAGTAGTAGATGGAGACAACGACGCCAAAGAGCGCAATGGAACCCAGAACAATCAAGGCTCCGGAGCTGGCAACTCCCTGGACGAACACTGATTTCAGAAGGAGAAACTTCCCGATAAAGCCGGCCAAAGGCGGAATGCCAGCCAGTGAAACCATGGCTGCCGCCAAAAGGAACGCAGCAAAAGGAGCCCTCGCCGGCAGACATGCCAGCGCATCGAGATCACTGGAGCCGACCTCGGTTTCCACCAGTGTGATCGCCATAAAGGCACCCATGATGGTGAAGGTATAGGCGATCAGATAATAAAACATTGCGCTCAGGGCTGTGGCATCACCCACTGCGAAAGCCATCATCATGTAGCCGGCATTGGCAATGCCGGAGAAAGCGATCAGTCGCTTCACATTTTGTTGCGGAATAGCGCAAAGGTTACCGTAAAGAATAGAGGCGGCTGAGATAACGACCCAGAAAAGAGTGACCTGGGCAGTTCCCAGCGGCATTGCAGAAATGGCAAAGCGAACCAGCAGGACAAAGCCCACCGCCTTGGAGGCTGAAGCCAATAAACCGGTTACCGGAGCCGCAGCGCCCTGATAGACATCCGGAGCCCAGTAGTGGAAAGGGAAGGCAGAGATTTTAAAGCCCAGGCCGGCGATGATTAGCATGATGCCAAGCCAGTAGGCCGCTTTCATTTCATCTGGAGGGGTGAACTGGGCCAGCTTATCCAGATAGAGGGTACCGCTCACACCGTAGACAAAGGCGATTCCCATCACCATGACCGCAGAAGCCAGGGCAGCCATAATGAGATATTTGACACCCGACTCCAGCGAGGAATCTTTATCGTTCAGGTAGCCTACCAGAACGTAGAAGGGGACGGCGACCATCTCCATGGTCAGGAACAGGAGCGCGAGGTTATTGATGGAGCAGGCCATCATCATGCCAACCAGCGCCAGCAGGAACAATACCTGATAGGTGATAAAGGTATCCCCACGGCGCTCAATCCAGTTTTGATTGATAATAAAGAAGCCCAGACCCAGGGCAAGGAACATCCTCTTGAAGCCCAGCGCCATGCCGTCAAGCTGCACCATGGAATCGGGGACGACCACCGGTTTTTTGATGACAAAAGAAAGGATCAGCAGGAGCCCCAGTCCAATAGTGCCTATCGCATAGCCCTTACAGATATTGAGAGTTTTTTTGTGGAGCGTATCCAGGACCAGAAGCACTAGTGCCAGAGCTACAAGTCCTAATTCCAGTTGAAAAGCCGCAAAATTCATACAATCAATAAGTTTTATTCAGATGGAGTGTTGGTTTGGTCTGGAGTGGTCAAAGAGAAGACCGGCTCCAGGGTTTGATTGACAGCCTCTTTCATTTTGCTGGTAAGCAGCATGGGCCAGGTGCCGATTGCCAAAAGACCGGCGATCAGCAAAACATAGGGGAGCTTTCTCCAGGCGCATTGCGCATCCATGGCGCCGGAAAGCTCTGCCGGAAACTCTCCGTGCAGAACTCGACGTATGGCGCGCAACATGTAGACGGCAGAGATAATGAGCCCCGTGAAGACTGCCAAAGCGGCAGGCCAATGCCAGGCGCTCTTCCAAGCCCCAAAGAGGACTAAAAATTCACCCACAAAATTACCGAAGAAGGGGAGCCCGCAGCCGGCCAGAAGCGTTGCACTCATGATAAAGCCGATGAAAGGCATTTTTTGAATGAGCCCACCCATGTTTTCCATGGAGGTGCCGCCTGTCTGTTGGTGGAGCCAGCCGTTTAGAGCAAAGAGTAACGCTGCCAGGAACCCATGAGCGACCATCAGGAAAACAGCTCCGGTCAGGGCCAGATTATTGAGAACCGCGATGCCCAGGAAAATAAAGCCAACGTGTGAGAGGCTTGAATAGCTGGACATCAGAGCAAAGCATTTTTGGCGAATTGCAATAAATCCGCAATAGATAGCATTCACCAGAGCCATTACGACCAATACTTCCATCCACGATTTGAGCTCCTCAGGCATTAGCGGCAGCACAAGTCGAATGATACCGTAGAGACCGAATTTTTTGAGCACACCTGCATGGATCATGGCTGGGGCGCTTGGTGCGGAGCTGTAGGTCAAGGGTGCCCAGGTATGGAAAGGAACCAGGCCCACCAGTATTCCAAAGCCCAGGAGGAGAAGCGGAATCGCCCACTTTTGCAGAGAGAGGCTGATTGGCTCAGCAGCGCAGATAGCGGCCAGCTCTTGCATATCAAAGGTTTTGGCTCCGGCTCCGGCATAGAGGCAAATCAAACCAGCCAGCACAATCATGGCGCCGATGGAGAGATAGATCGCCATCTGGAAGGCAGCATAAACTCGCTTTTCACCGCGTCCCCAGACACCGATCATAATGAAAGTGGGGATCAGAGCCAGCTCGTGCATTGCGTAAAAGAAGATGATGTCGAGCGAAGCGAAGGTGCCGATTACTCCGCCGCTCATGAGCAGCAGGAGCGAATAATAGAGTTTATCGTGTTTTTTAATCTCGTAAGAAACCAGCGCGGCCGCAAAGGAAACCCAGGCAGCCATGATGATGAGCCCCAGATTAATACCATCCACGCCAACATGATAGTTGAGGCCAATGGAGGGCACCCATGCCACCTTTTGGACGAACTGGTAGCCGAGAACCCCCTTCTGGAAGCCAAACAGCAGAAAGAGTGAAAGGATCGCTGAGAGGCCGGTTGCGAAGATCGCAACTGCGCGGTGGAGGACCCGGAGATTGGCCGGGACGCAGAGCAACATCAGCGCCCCCAGCAACGGAATGATCAAAATAGTAGTCAGTAACATATCCTTAAAATCAATTTTTACCAGTTAACAACCCAATAAGCGAGCAGCACAAAACCAAAAATAAAGATGGCGGCATACGTTTGTAAGTTCCCTGTTTGAGAGAGGCGCCAGAGCCTGCCGACCAGTTCCACTCCATGATAAACGGTCCCGACAATGGCGCCACCGATAATCCAGCGATCAAACTTATCACAGACAAGGGCGAACTTATCCTGGCACCAGATCAAAGAGTTTTCGTAGAGCTCATCCAAATAGAATTTATCCCTGAGCCAACGAGCGGCTGCGCCCAGTTGAGAGGGGAGGACATCCTGCTTGGCATTATAGTAAAGGTTGTAGGCCAGGATAGCTCCGCAGATCACCGCTGCCAAGCTCAACAGAGCTGCCAGTGGGGCATGTTGGAAGGGGTGAACCAGCTTTGCAAACCATCCGCCGACTTCAGGCTCCAAGCCGTAATGACGCATCATCCAACTGTCGATGTTCCAAAATCCTGCAAAAAGAGCAGCAACGGCCA
>JAGVTF010000133.1 GCA_019136955.1 Verrucomicrobiota bacterium | reverse complement strand
GGGTTTTGTGGAGGAAGAAAGGCCCGCCCCTCGAAAAAACCCCACCCGTTAAAAACCACCAAATCAAAAGAAAAAATCCGCCAGAGGAGGCAGGTACAAATATAAGGTATGCCCCCCTGCAAGGCGTTAAAAAGAGAGGTGTGCTCCGTATACATGATATTTACCTCATTCCCTTTTCGGTGCGCATATTTTTGATTCCGCTTTTCCTCTTGTTTCCGAAGCTATTGTTCGTTACCATACGCCCATATATATTGATCGTGTGCCCAACCGAAAGTCTCCACCTGCGCGAAGCCCTTCACTGGGCAGATAAATCTGTACCCGGTAAATGGAAGACCAAATTGAGGCCTTTAATAAAAAGAGATAAAAATGAAAAAGATAATTCTGCTGGCGGTGACCTTGGGGGCATGTTTTGGCGCGTATGCCCAAGGCAGCATTCACTACATTATTCCGAACGGAATACGGGCATATACACAAAAGCCGACCTCAATAGCTGTTAAAACGCTGGATCCGTGGGGTGAAATGCTCACCGGTTTTCTGTTTTATACCGGGCCTGACCCAAACGTGTTCCGTTTAGACCATTTCATGGACGGCATCGGCCTCCGAACATTTTTAGTTCGGGAAAAAGATGTTCTCGATTTGAATGCCATTCAAACGGAAAAGTTTAATGAACTGTATTACGGTCATGACTATACGTTCAAAGAAGGGGAATCATTTTACATGGGAGTCTATACGGGAAGCGCCCCTCGGACATCTGAAGGCCTTTACGAAACACCGCTTTATGGGTGGGCTCTGTTGTCGAATGACACGGGGGAAATAACCTTAAAAGATAGCGCACTTGGCTATGCTGGCTACGAAGGGGGCATTATTGTCGGAACCTCGACCCTGGTTCCCGAGCCGGGAACGTGGGCTCTGTGGGCTCTGGGTGTGGCTTTGATCTCTTGCGCCCGCCACCGCAAGAGCTAATGAATTGATGGAACCAGGAAAGAATAGAGAACATAACCGAAAGAGTAACCACGGATGGACACGGATGAACACCGATGTTTTGTGTCGGGTAATCTTTAACGGAATGTGCACAAAGAGACCTGCCATGCCCAGGTCAATGCGGTAAAAGCACTCAGAGAATGATCCGCAGCGCTCCTGAGGGCACCTCACAATTCCGTGTTCATCCGTGTCTATCCGTGGTTCCTGTTCTTCTTCCGTTTGCGTGCATCCATGGTTTCTTGCCGTACAAAAGAGGGGGGCTGTTTTTGCTTGAGGTTTGGGGGGAGGGGTGGCAGGCTTGGGGGCCCGGAGTCCGGCTTTAAATAAAAGAAGTCTGACAGAGAGAACTCGATTTGAGACTTCAGGGAACCAATTTGATCGTCGTAAACGTCCTGGCCACCTATGTGCGGATTTTGCTGGTGACGGGGCTGACTCTTTATACCAGCCGTTGGGTTCTGGCGGCGCTGGGGGAGGAGGATTTCGGGCTCTACTTTCTGGTCGGTGTTCTCATCACCTTTATTCTTTTCATAGGCAACGTGATGGCGGCGAGTATGCAGCGCTTTTACGCCTATGCCATGGGGCGGGATGACCCGAGAGAAATTCAAAAGTGGTTTAACTGCGCCTTTGTCATCCACAGTCTCTTCGCCCTGTTGCTGATCGTGGCCGGGGTGCCTTTTGGCAAACTTCTTCTCACCTCGCTCCTGAAAATCCCGCCCGAGCGGCTTCTGACCTGTTACTGGGTCTACGGGCTCTCCATCGTGGGAGCGGTCTGGACCATGCTGGCGGTTCCCTACATCGGGATGTTCCATGCACGGCAGCGGATATTCGAGCTTTCGTTCTGGAATTCGGTTCAGGCGCTTTTGATTTTTACGTTGGCCGGCTCGCTTTTTCGCTTAAGTGGGGATTTGCTCCTCTTCTACGCCTTCGGGATGGTCGCAATCAAGTTCGTGATCGACGGGGTCCAGATGCTGCGCGCGCGGAGCCTCTTCAAGGAGTGCCGGCTGAGCATACATTACTGGTTTGGGCGCCGCGATTACTATAGCGTCCTGGCCTACTCGGGCTGGCAGCTCTGGAGCGGGCTGGGGGCCATTCTGAGCAATCAGGGGCTGGGCATCCTGATTAACATCTTCACCGGGAGCACCCGTGCCAATGCCGGCTACGGGATAGCCGGGCAGGTGAACAGCGCCGTATCGGGCATCGGGACCGGTGTCTATCAATCGGCGGTTTCTGAGATTTTCCGTCTGGAGGGGGCGGGGGAGCGCCAGGCCATGCTGAGGCTCTCGCTGCGGACGAGCAAGTTCATCGTGCTGCTGTCGCTGGTCTGGCTGCTGCCGCTCTGTATCGAGATGGAGGCCGTTCTGACGCTCTGGCTGGAGAACGTGCCTGAACACGCGGTAGGTTTTTGTCGGGTTATTTTGGCCACTTACGCTTTGAACGGTCTCATCATGGGCTATGGAGCCGCGGTGGGAGCCTATGGGAAAGTGGCCAGCTACCAATCGGTACAGGGGAGCTTGCTGGTGTTGACTTTCCCGCTGGCCTGGCTCGCTTTCAAGCTCGGTGCAAGCCCCGTAGAGGCATTATTTTCATTGACTTTTATCGCCTTATGCAGTATCGTTTACGCCGTCCTGTGGGTCAGGAAGAAACTGCGGGTCCCGGCCTCCCTCTGGTTCAGAGAGGTGCCAGTGAAGTGTGTCCTCTCTGGCATACCCTCGTTTCTCCTTGGGTGGTGGCTTTATGCTTCTTTGGAGTCCGGTTATTTGAGATTGTCGCTTATTTTCGTGCTGTGCGCTTCTTCTACTCTTCTCTGCGCATGGTTCCTGGCAATGGATGGAGAGGAGAAGGGTTTTTGTTTGAACAAAGTGCGGCGGATTCTGCAGTACGTGTTTCCGGCGCGAAATTGATATAAGGGCGCATTATGGTGAGACCCAGCTTGGTTTGTCCCAGTTGCTCTGCTGAAAAAGTGGAGAGGAAGGAAGCGATCGCTTCCCAATTGATTGAGGAGTACTATGCAGAGAACGGGGTGGATGTCCGTTATCTTTTTGAAGATGTGAGTCTTTTGAGAAGGTACGGATGCGAGGATTGCGGGCTTCAGTTTTTTCAGCCGGTGGTCCTGGGGGATGATCGTTACTATCAGGCGATGCAGAAAGGCGACTGGTATTACCTTGAGGAAAAACCGGAGTATGACTATGTCGCCAAATGGATTGAGGCGGAGGAGCGTGTCCTGGATGTCGGTTCGGGCCGTGGAGCTTTTTCGCGGAAGATCAACTCTTCATTCTATCAGGGGCTGGAGTTCTCGCAGAGCGCCGTGGAGCTGGCAGCCAGGGAGGGGGTAAACGTCATTACTGAATCGGTGGAGGAGCATGCGCAGAAGCACCAGGGGGCTTACGATGTCGTCTGTGCGTTTCAGGTTCTGGAGCATGTGGCTCAGCCCAAAACGTTTTTGGAGGGATGCATCGGCTGCCTCAAGAGCGGCGGCAAGCTGGCCATTGCCGTTCCCAACAGCCAGTCATTCCTGGAGTGGCGCCGCAATTACCTGAATCTTCCCCCGCATCATCAGCTTCTCTGGTCAGAAAAATCACTTCTAAAATTGGCGGAAGTTCATAATTTGGAAGTGGTTGAGATTTACAAGGAGAAGGTGAGCAAGATTCACCGCGAGTCCTTCTACAGCACGCTTCTTCTGAGCCTGGGCGACAAGACCTTCCTCCGTCGTAGCCTCAAGGCCAAGAAAGGAAGCCGCTTTAGCAGCGAAGGTAATGCGGGTGGGGAGACGACGGAAAATCCGGCCGCCCCAAAAGGATTGGCGCATCGGGCGGCGGACCTGCTCAAAGATTGCTTCCGCTGCATTAAGCTGCATCGCTTTTTTGATGGCCATACGATTACGGCCATCTATCGGAAAAAATAAGGAAGCTCTCTTTTCTTTTGAGCTCTATTGGTTTCAGAATGAACCTCCGAGAGTTGTTTTAGCTCTCCTGGGGGGTGGTTTCCTGTGCTTTTTGTTCGCTTTCTTCCTCTTCTTCGCTTGCCGGTTCGGGTTCCTCCTGCGGTGAGAAATGCTCCACCGCTTTCATGGCTCCGACAAAGAGTCCCGTAAAAAGGCCCGTACTCATCAGACTGTTGCGGAAGAACATCCATGTGGGAGGCAGGCCCGGCACCCCCAGCGTCAATGCCTGGAGCCAGCCGGCAAAGCTCTTGGCATAGGCGGGGTCCTGGAAAAAGGAGACCGTGTTGGTGAGCAGGTAAAAGAGGATGGCGCCCAGGAGCCCACCGCCCAGCAGTTTGATAAAGGAGCTGCCTGCGGAGAACTGTTGCCCCAGCCAGAGGATGCAGGCATAGGAGAGATAATTGGGGAGTATGTAGGGATTGAGCACCGCGGCTCCGTAGTGAAGGCTCAGGAGGATATCGGTCAAGAAAAGCAGGGGCAGAATCAGGCACCAGGCCAGACGCCGCGGGAAATATACCGCCGCACAAAAAATGAGGGCATGCACCGCGCTGAAATTAGCCGGCATCAGCCCGGGCCAGCGGGTTAGCGCCAGCCCCATCATCAAAAGGATTGCCCAGAGCGTCTCTTTCTTCATCTCCGCCAAAAACGATACTACCCCTGCCGTCCCTCGAAAACAAGGAAAGAAGGTTTTAGCCGCCGTTTTTAACCGCAGATGACGCAGATTTTCACAGATTTTTTATAAAGAGAATAAACGGCTACGGTTTTGTGTTTACTCGCACATGATTTTTTCTCTCTGCACCCCGTCGGGGTGCAGCAAACCTGAGGTATCTCTGCACCCCGTCGGGGTGCAGCAAACCTGAGGTATGCGGAGCATACCCATCGCATAGCCCGGGGTCGCCAGACCCCGGGTGCCATCCACCCCACGACCCCACCCGACCCCGTAGGGGTCGCATCCTTGTTGATTAAGAATCTATTGGGCTATGCGGTAGAACGTCTTGCCGGTCTTGGGGAGATTTACTTCGTATTTACCCTCCAGTGCACCCTCTACCGGACTCCAGAAAATAAGGTCGCTGCTGGCTTGGAGACTGCCGCCGCTGTAGGTCAGGATGAGCTTGCCTTTCTTCACATCAAAGCTCAATAACGGCCAGCCTTCGGGGATCCAGGTCGCCGTGTGGTAGCCGTTCCAGTAGGGCGTCGTCCAGCCGGAGGCTCCCTCGATATAGTAAAGTATAGGGGCGGCGTCAAAAAAGACCCATTCTCCCAATTCCGGAGCGTCGCCCTTGAAATAAACCGTCTTCAGGTTGCCGCAATACCTGAACGCTCCCCAACCAATGCTGGTCACGCCATTGGGAATAGTGATACTTGTTAGACTGCCGCAAAGCTCGAAAGCATTATATCCAATGCTGGTGACATTATCGGGAATCGTGATGTCGGCCAGGCTGCCGCAACTTTGGAACGCCAATGGTTCAATGCTGGTGACTTTATCAGGAATCGTAATGCTCCTAAGGCTGCTGCAATACGAGAACGCACTATATCCAATGCTGGTCACGCTATCGGGAATTGTGATACTCGTCAGGCTGCTGCAAATTTTGAACGCTTCTCCTTCTATGCTGGTGACGCTATCGGGTATCGTGACACTGGCCAGACCGCTGCAACCGGAGAACGCCCCCCAACCAATGCTTGTGACGCTGTTACCGATTACCACACTTGTCAAGCTGCTGCAATTGGAGAACGCTTCCACTCCAATGCTGGTGACGCTATCGGGAATCGTAATACTCGTCAGGCTGCTGCAATTTTTGAACGCATACCAACCAATGCTGGTGACGCTATCGCCTATTACCACACTCGTCAGTTTGCTGCATTCATGGAATGTCCAATTCCCGATACCTGTCACGCTATTGCCTATCACTACACTCGTCAGTTTGCTGCAATTTCTGAACGCATAATATCCAATGTCGGTGACGCTGTTGGAAATCGTAATGCTCGGCAGGCTCCAGCAATTTTCGAACGCCGCTTCTCCAATGTTGGTGACACCATTGCCAATCAAAATACTCGTCAGGCCACTGCAATTTCTGAACGCATAATATCCAATGTCGATGACGCTATCCGGGATCGTGATACTCGTCAAGCCGCTGCAATCATTAAAAGCGCCGTCCGCAATATAAGTGACCGTTCCCGGAATAGAATATTCCTTATCTGTATTTGAGGTGGAGTAACAAACCAGTATTTTCTTGCCGGTGCTAAAAAGGATGGGAGGCAGCTTCTCACAACCATGGCATACCCCATATCCAATGTTAGCCACGCTATCGGGAATCGTGATACTCGTCAGGCTGTTGCAATCCTCGAACGCATACCAACCAATGCTGGTGACGCTATCCGGGATCGTGATACTCGTCAGGATGCTGCAATTTTGGAACGCGTGTTGACCGATGTCGGTCACGCTATAGGTTATGGAGCCGTTTGTGACCGAGTCAGGAATCACAACCGCTCCGGAGGGAACAGATTCTGATTGTT
>JAGVTF010000142.1 GCA_019136955.1 Verrucomicrobiota bacterium | reverse complement strand
GTAGGGAGAAGACATCCCAACGCTTTCAAAATGTTTTGGATACATAATTTCATTCCAGTTTTCGATAAACAACGACGAATCTGGATGAAGCTCACAAACTACTTCACATTTCCCGCCGTGAAGTTTATAATCATTCGCTATCTTAGTTGGGGTAAAAACTGGAGTAGAAATTGTTCTGACATTTCCATTTGTAGCAGGTAAATCCATTCTCGAACAAAATGCAAGCCAGACAGAGGAAAGAATTTTGTTTCCATACCCTGGTACTCTCCCTTCAATAGCCTCAAAAATGCTTTCATTTTCTGGGCGTGTTGGTTTTTCCAGCTTAACCTCTTTTGGAATTTCACTTCCAATTGTGTAGGCATTCGTTGCTGTATAATTTGTTGCTAAACGAGTAAGAATATAAGAGTCTTTTCCTAGAAAACCATACTCAATACTTGATATCGCAGGATTTCTGGAGTCTAGCACAAGACGACTTCTTAGACCCGCCAGCGTAACCGAGAAATGGTTAGTGAGGACTGTTGCACTGCCTTTCACTTTTCCCCCATACAGGTAATCCAAAACATAGCCTTGTATCTCCATATTTTTACCCGGCATACCCCGGGCATCAGCGTTTTCATCTGACATAGAACGAGATGAAAATTCACTATCGCCGAAGGTAACGGATTCAGAGGAGAGAACAAATAAGAAAACGAACAGTAAAAAAAAGATTAAAGGCCTGGCTACATAAGTGTCTTTATTATTAAAATAAGATGTTTCTCTCATACCAACTTGGTAATAGCAACTCTCGCCACCAATTCAAAACTCCTGGCTGCAAAAAAGGTACCCCGGCACAGTCCCGATCCAAATTGTGCGACCGAGCCCACATTCATTCTCTTATATCTGCCAAGGTTTTTCATACACCACTTTCCGAGATGAAGCCTTGCATCAGGTAACCCTCATGCCATCACTCCATCATGCAGCTTCCCGTTCGGATGCATTAGTGATAATGCACACTCAATCTCCATAGAGGTTCTATCAATTCAGGAAATTGTTGCAATCAGATTTTTAGATATTTTTTGCTTTTAAACCACAAATATAACATAATCATCTGATTGTAAATATGTTATATTCACATAATTTTTTTATCTCGCCTGCTGTTTTCATCCGTTATTCAAGGTCTTTACCCTTCTGTTGCTCGATCAAGCAAACGGCACGGCCAAAATCAGCATCCTTTGCCTGGGGATGAACCTGCTCCTCTCTCTGATTTTGGTATTCCGCTTCAAACAGGCGGGTCTGGGTGCGGCCAATTCCCTGACCTCGTTCCTCAAGCGATGGTGCTCCGGCGCAAGCTCTCCAAACTTACCTACGCTCCGCTGCTCAAAACGGGGCATAACTTATTATAGATTTTATGCACTTTTGGAGCCGCAGATGAGGAAGCTGTAACCGCAGATTACGCAGATTTGCACAGATTTTTTTTGAAGGGAATGTGTGGATGCGACCCCTTCGGGGTCGTGTTTTATCTTTAATGGCATTTTACCAGGGGTCTGAAGACCCCTGGCTATGGGATGGCATCCCTACGGGATGCGCCTCTACACGTTGCATTGAATTAGGCTTGGCGTTGCATCGAATTGGAAAATGAACGTGCTCAGGGGGGCTTACCATTCTTGCCAGGCGCGACTGGCCGACGGCCGCGGCTTGCTCTATAAGGAGGGGATGTTCACGTTTCGTCCTTATCAATGGGAGGTTTTCCAGGACCACACCACGGGGATTCTGATTCTGCACTGGTCCCGGCAGATCGGCAAAACGACGACTCTGGCCGCCTGGGCTCTGGAGCGGATTCTGCGATACCAGGGCCACACCGTCACGCTGCTCTCCAATTCGCTCCGCAACGGGGCAGAATTCATCGAACGGGCGGCCCGATTTTGCGAAAACAGGACGCCCGACCGGAACGCCCTGAAATTCAAAATCACCCGCCACGAAATCCGCCTCCTGACTCCCGGGGGGCCGAGCCGTATTCTGGCTCTGGCGGCCAATCCGCGGACCGCGCGCGGCTTTTCCGGCGACCTGGTACTTGATGAATTCGCTCACTGCGAGGATATTGCCGGGGTCTGGGATGCCGCCGAGCCGATTCTCTCCTCCCACCCGAGCTTCCTCTGCCGGATCGCCTCCACCGGCAACGGCCGCAACCTCTTTTACCGAATGGTCCAGGACCCGCGCTTCGCGCTCTCACGGGTCACCCGCACCGACGCTTGGAAAATGGGAGTGCCGATTCTGGACCCGCTCACCCGCCGGCCAATCACTCCGGAAGAGGCGCGCGCCGCCGCTATCGATAAAGACTCCTACGACCAGAACTATGAGTGCCGCTTTATTGGCGAAGCGCAGAGCCTCCTCTCAGGCGATTTAATCGAGCGCTCGGCTGAGGCGGAGGTCGGGATTATCTGCAGCGGGGACTGGTCGCCGGAGGCGCTGCAACTGCTTGAAAAGGTCTCGCGGGAGGGGGCGCCGCTTTTTGCCGGAGTCGATGTCGGCCGCCGCCGCGACCGTACCGTTATCACGGTGGTTCAATCGGCTCGGGGAGGGCTCTGGCTGGTGCGCTCCATTTTGCGGCTGGAGGCGATGCGGCTGCCCGATCAACAAAAACGGCTGGCGACGCTCCTCTCCCTGCCGCGGCTCCTGTCGCTTTCCATCGATATGACCGGCATTGGTCTGGGGCTCTATGAGTATAGCCGACAAGCCTTTGGGGCCAAACGCATTCAGGGGGTCAACTTCGCCTCCACCGTACCGGCCAGCCGTCTGGCGTTGCCCAGAGGTGCCGGTCTGCCCCAACTGAGCGGACGCGAGCCGACGGTACGGGTGACCGAATCGCTGGCGACTTACCTCCTGCGCCTCTATGAGGAAAACCGAATCCGCCATCCGCTCGATCCAATCCTTGCCGAGGACCTCCGCCTGCCGCGGCGAGTAGTGACCCCCTCGGGGCAGGTGAGCATCTCGGCCGGACGCGACGAATCGGGGCTGGCCGGCCATGCGGACCACTTCTGGAGTCTGGCGCTGGCGCTGGATGCCGCCCAAAAAAGCGCGCTGCCCTCCCCTGCCGTTCAGGTGGTCAGGCCAACACGCCTGCCCCGGCTCGGCACCGCCAGACGCCGCATCTGTTTCTAAAAAAAGACGCTGTCCAAAACTTCGGGCAGCGTCTTTCTGTTTTTGCTTTGAATCAAGCCCTAGCTCTCATCGGCAAAAAGCATCGATTCAATCCGGACAGGTCCCACCAGACCCGATGCCGGCAGGCCGGAGTTGGGGCTCCAGCCGTTGTGGAGCAGCCAGATTTTCCGCTCCGCCTCGGGCAGATTGAGGTCGCCGACGATGCGGTTGCCCCAGGTATTGACCACTTCGACTTCGAGCTGGTTGTAGCCCTCCTGCACCCAGTCGGTGATTTCCACCCGCCAGGGAGCCGTCCAGGCGCCGCCCACATATTGGCCATTGATCCAGACCTTCGCCATCACGTGTACTTCATTGAGGTTCACGAAGAGGGCACCCTCGGGTCGGGCTTCCAGCTCAAAACCGGTGCTGTAGCGGATCGTCCCCGAGTAATACTTGATATCGTCCTCGGCATTCTGAGCCAGGTTCTCGAGCTTCTGGAACTCCATCTCTTTTTTGAAGCCGATGTAGTCGTTATCAAAAGAGACGCTCCAGGGGCCGGAGAGCTCGGCCACGGTCTGCGGAGCCGGGCAGTTCTTCTGCGCGACGACCGAGTCAATCTGCGTGGTGTCCCTGTCTCTGAAGACGATGAAAACGCTCTCATGCGGGGCCAGACGCATCGGCACGACCGTCCCAAAGAGAGTCTGCGAATAGGCAGGCATCTTGCGGATGGTGCCGCTGGTCGGCTCCCACCACTCAGGGCTCATCCCCTTGACGCGGAACTCCGGCGAGAAGGTGATTTCCGAGCCGCCCTGGTTGGCGACGAAGTAAATCTCGGCCTCCGGCGTCGTGCGGTGACCGTAGACGACCGGCGGGTTGCCCTCATAGCGGAAATCGGGCGGGCAGTGCGCCGCGGCCAGGGCTTCCTCCATTCCGACACCGGTGATCAGGAGCCCTTTGCCCAGATGGCGGTAGGGCTCATCGCTATCGCCATTACCCCACATTTGGGCGGCGATTTTTTGCACCTCGGCATCGGCCTTGGGGTAATTCTGGTAGCTCGGGGAGCGGCTCGGCGCCGGGCCCAGAACGACGGCTCCCTGCTCGATCAATTTCTTGATCTTCCTGAGCAGCTCGGGGCGCATCGTCTCCATCTTCGGCAATACCAGGAGTTTATACTGGGTGCCGTGCGGGAGTGTGAGGAGCCCGTTCTTCACCGTGAGTGATTTTTCGATCACCTCCGCATTGATGTAATCAAACTGGTAACCGCGGGGCAGCGGCGGATCGGTCACGCCGGTCATCTTGGGCGTATCTTCGCCAATGAAATAGGCCACGTCGGCCACGTTGAGCCCCTCCTGGAGCATGAAGTTGACGCGGCGCAGGTAATCGGTAAAGAGGTCCAGTTGCGGGAACCATGTATTGAAGCGGTTGAACTCGGTCCCAAACCAGGCATTGATGCCCGGGCGGCGCTCCTCATAGGGCTGGTGAATGTAGACATGGAGCAGCGTGCTGTTGATCCCTTCGCTGAAGAAGCGGTCCCCCCGCGGCTTCAAAAAGGCCGGAAAGTTGCTGAACATCAGGTTGCCCGAGGTGAAGGACTCGGCATAAATCTTCTTCTTGTTATAGATATGGCCGCAGGAAGAGGAGGCGCGGTTTTCAATGTCGCCCAGGGTCCCCGTCGCCCAGAACTCGCCGCCAATCTCGTCAGACTGGCCGCCATACTGGAGGAATTCGCCCGGGAAGCCCCAGTGGCCGTAGTTCTCCAGCCAGGTGGTGAGGCCATGTTTATTGCTGACCTCGCGCAGGCCGGCGATGTAGTCATAGGCCACCTTGTCGGCCACCAGACGGCGGAGGTCCCAGAGGAAGCGGTCCGAGGCATCCTGGCTCTTCACGACGACCCCTTCTATCACCGGCAGGAACGGGAGCGGGTCATAGCCGTACTTCTTCTGGAAATCGGCAAAGAGGGTATCGGTATAGTTCTGGCCGCCCATCTCGTAGCTGTCCATGACGACGACTTTCCACGCTTTGCGGTCCTCGGCAGGAATCCGGCGGTGCACTTCACCCATGAAAGCGTTGAAATGGAAGGCGATATGCTCTTTGCTCATCTTATCGACTTCCAGACCGGTCGCCTCTTTGCTGGCAGGGGCGTTTTCCACGCCGGTCGGCGTAGCGCCCATCCGCAAGATCACCCAGTTGCCGGCCGGAGCATCCCAGGCGAGCTGGTCACCCGATAAAAAGGCGCTCAGGTCGAGCACTCTGGCCGGGTCCACCACCCATGAGGGGTCGTCTACCGGCGGCTGTTGGCGCCACTGATATTCATGCCAATAGGGAAGCGGCTCCTGGAACATCTTGGCCAGCGTTTTCTCGGGGTAGCGCTCCACGTAAGGCATGGAGCTGAGCTCGATCTCCGTCAAACCGGTGTGGGCTCCGGCATTATGGACGACGAGCCGGAAATCTTTGGCCGTGGTCGGCGGCAAAGAGACCACGATCGGCGCGCGCGGTTTGAAGCCGACATTGAGCGCCATGTTGTAGCGGTCCAGCTTGAACTGCGCCAGTTGCCGATACTCCTCACCCTCGCGGACCTGAAACTCGGCCACCGTGTTAATGGAGTAGTCGCCCGTATAAATCTTGAGAGAACGGACGGTCTGCTCGCTTTCCAGGGCCAGCTCCAGAGAGAGCCTGCCATGCTCATCGGCCGCCAGCGCGGTGCCGCTGCCAGTATCGCCATCGACCAGTTTCTTCACCTCCGGCAGCTCCGGATTGGCAATGATACCGCCCAGGGTAATCGGCTCCGCACGGTACTCCACCGGATAGGCAAGCAGCTTCACATCCTGATAGGCGCCCTCGGGTCTGGCCAGAGTCACATTGACCGGCCGGCCCCCTTCCACCATCGTTTTGGTCGAGGTGAGGTAACGCATGGCCCGCTCGGGCTCAATCCACGGCCCGCCGGATTGGCTCCAGCCCGGGGAGTTGAACATCCCCAGCTCGATATCAAGCTCGGTCGCCGTCTTCATCGCCGTGTGGACGACCTCCCACCACTCTTCGCTCCCGAATTTTACCGTGCCGCCTTCATCTCCCAGGCCGATATTGCCGATATAGGCGCGGCCGATACCCGCGCTTTTCATGGCGTGCAGGTCCCGGATCATCCCCTCTTTGGAAAGGTTATCCGAAATCCAATACCAATAGCAGGCAATCCGTACCGAAGCGGGCGGATTCTGAAACTCGCTGCTCAGGCGGGCCTGCTGTGCCGTGCGGCTTTGCTGCGCACCCGCCGTGAATGATGTCAGCGCCAGTGCGCAAAGTAAGAGGATCGTCTTTCTCATAACTTTTTTAATTATACACAAAACATTACTCAATGATATATTTTTTGAATTCCTTTTCCAAATGTGGGGGAATTCGCGCAAAAAACCGCGCCACCTGCGGGTCCTCGTAATCGGAACTGACCACCTGCGCCACCGAGTGAAGCCTGGCAATCACGGCCGGTTCTCCATGCGGCACCGCCAGCTCGCAGGTCAGGCGGATGGGGCGCAGGGTCGCGCCGAGCTCCGCCATCAGGAGGTCGAAGCCCTCCCCCGTTTTGGCCGAAATCGCCACCGTCGCCACCGGCCAGCGCTCCTGGAGCCGCTGAACCGTGAGCCCGCAGCCCTCACGGTCGATTTTGTTCAGGACCATCAGGGTCGGTTTTTCCAGGGCGTTCATTTCCCGCAAGGTCTGGTTGACGCTCTCGATCTGCTCCTCCGCCTGCGGATGGCTGATATCCACCACGTGCAGAAGGAGATCGGCACGGACGACCTCTTCCAGAGTCGCCTTGAAGGAATCGACCAACTGGTGCGGGAGTTTGCGGATGAAGCCTACCGTATCGGAGAGCAATACGTTCTGATTGGTCGGCAGATGCAGGCGCCGGGTGGTCGGGTCCAGCGTCGCGAAAAGTTTATCCTCGGCCAGAATCGAAGCTCCGGTCAATGCGTTAAAAAGGGTCGATTTGCCCGCATTGGTATAGCCGACGATTGAGGCCAGCGGCCAGAGATTGCGCCGGCGCCCTTCACGGCGGGTGGTGCGTTGTCGCTGGACAGTCTGGAGCTCGCGTTTGATCCGGTGGATTTTCTCCTGGGTTCTGCGTCTGTCGGCCTCCAACTGCGTTTCTCCTTCACCACTACGCATCCCGATGCCTCCCTTCTGGCGCGAAAGGTGGACCCAGTAGCCGGTGAGCCGTGGCAACAGATGCTCAAGGAGCGCCAGCTCCACCTGCAATTTACCCTCGCGGCTTTGGGCTCTCTGGGCGAAGATATCGAGGATTAACGCCGTGCGGTCAAGTATCTTGCATTGAAAGGTATTTTCCAGATTTTTGGTCTGGGCGGGGCTGAGCTCGTCATCAAAGATAACCGTATCGATCTCTTTCTCTTTGCAATAATCGGCGAACTCCGCCGCCTTGCCCGAGCCAATAAAAGTCGCCGCCGTGGGCCGTGAGAGCACCTGCACTCCCCGCTCCACGACGAAGCCGCCGGCTGTATCGGCCAACTGAGAAAGCTCGTCGAGCGACTCCTGGACTTCAACCGAAGTCCGGCCGTCAAACTGTGCCCCGATGAGGAAGACTCTCTCCGTTTTGGCGACTGCACTTGTTGTTACCAGTGCTTTCATCTGTCTCTAAAAATTCTGTATTTTTCCGCTATTTCCCGAGCCTGTTTTTTTACATCTTCAGCGGCTGGAAGCTCCTCTCCATAAGGGAGCTGGCTCCGGAACCAGGTCCGCTGCCGCTTGGCGAACTGGCGCGTCCGCGCCTTCACCTCTTCTATCGTCTCGGCCAGGCTTCTCCCCTTCCCTTTGAGGTAGGCCACCACCTGCCGATAGCCGATCGCCTGCATCGCCGTTCGGTTTTGCTCGAGTCCCCGCTCCAGAAGCGCCCGGGTCTCTTCCACCAGACCACGCCCGAACATCTCATCCACCCGGCGATGAATCCGCTCGTGCAACACCTCTTTTTCCCTTTGCAGGATGATGCAGAAGGGCTTTTTACTGCCGTGTTTGCTCCACTGCATTTTTTGCCGGCTGCTCTCTTCGCCGCTCAGGAGGAAGATTTCCAGGGCGCGCTCCACGCGGCGGCGGTTCTGGATATCCACCCTCTCATAGTCGTGCGGGGCGACCTCCCTCAGTTTTTCCTGAAGCGATTCGAGGCTCATTGCCGCCAGCTTTTCCCGAAGCGCACCCGGTGCCGCCGGAATATCAATCAACCCCTCCAGCCAGGCCCTGAGATAGAGGCCGGTGCCGCCGCAAAAAATGGGGGTTTTGCCCTGGCTGAGTATCGCCTTCTCGGCCTTTCGGGCCTGTTTGACGAAGGCCCCGGCATCAAAGCTCTCATGCAGCTCCAGAATATCGACCAGATGATGCGGCACTCTCCGGCGCTCTTCCCGGCTTGGTTTATCGGTCCCGATATCCATCGCCCGATAGACCTGCATACTGTCCACGGTGACGATTTCACCCTCCAGGAGCTCCGCCAGCTCCAGCGCCAATTGGGATTTACCCGAAGCGGTCGCCCCCGTCAGATAAAGTGATATATCTTTGGTCTTGCGGCTCTTAAGCATGTTCCTCTCTGGCCCGCATTATCCCCATGAGGACGATAATCGCGGCGCCGGTGCAGATACCGATATCGGCGATATTAAAAGCAGGATAGCCGATCTCCCTCCCCTGGCGCGTCTGGATAAAAAAGTAGAGGAAATCGACCACGTGCCCCCGGAATATCCGGTCGGCCAGGTTCCCCAGGATGCCTCCGCACATCATCCCCAGGGCGATCTGCCCACCCGGGCGGGCGAACTCGAAATGATGGCGAAAGTGATAAATCGCCACCAGCGATACGGCTCCGATCCCCGCCAGTATCAGGTTCTTCCCGTGGAAAAGGCTCCAGGCGGCTCCCGTATTGCCCCAATGTACCAACGAGAAAAAGCCCTCCACCATCACTCGGCTGGTATCCAGAGGCAAGGCGCGCTCTACCAACAACTTGGTGAGCTGGTCCAGAAAAAGGACGAGCGCCGCCAGGAAAAACATCCTTCGGAGCGACTCTTCCTCCCTAATTCGCCCTCTCCCAAGCTGTTCTATCCCCTCTCCCACAGAACTCCGGGTTGATTAATCCGAGGAGCGCATCGGCATGACGACAAACTGAGCATTCTCTTTGGCCCGCAAAAGGGCAGGGCTAAACTCGTCGTTCATTTCCAGGAAGACCTCCCCATCATCAAGCGTCTTGAGCGGCTCCACCAGAAAAGTGGGGTTAAACGAAATCGACAGCTCCGGCCCCTCGTGGTTCATCACAAGGGTCTCCTGCGCCTCGCCGACCTCCATTGATTTGGCCGAGATCGTCAACTGGTTCTGCCCAAAGACCAGTTTCACCACGTGGCTGCGCTCACTGGTCATCAGTTGCGCGCGTGCCAGAGCGTGGAGGAACTCTTCGCGGCTGAGAGTCATCGTATGTTTGAGCTCCACCGGGACAACCTGTTTGTAATTGGGGTAGACACCCTCCATCAGCTTGCTGATCAGCACCACCTCCGCTCCGGCGGGTCCATCCATTCGGAAGAGCGCTTTTTTGCCCTCCCAGTAAATCTTGACCTCTCCCTCCAGCGGTGTCAGCTTCCGGAGCTCGCTCACTGTCTTGGCCGGCAGAATCCCCTGTCCGTCGCCCGTCGCGCTTTCCACATCGGTATCGCAGAGCGCCATCCGGCGGCCATCGGTCGCCACCAAGGTCAGCTTTTTCTCCAGCAGGGAGAAGTGTAAGCCGTTGAGCACTGCGCGGTTATCCTCCTGCGACATGGCGAAAGCGGTTCTTTCGAGCATCTTCTTCAGGGTTGGCGCCTTGACGCCAAAAGATTGCGTCTGCTCCACTTCCGTTGAAAGGGGGAACTCCTCGGCCGCCATTCCGAACAACTTGAAATAGACCGAGCCGGAAGTGACTTTACAATGGTGCATCTCATTGATTTCCAGAGAGATCAATGGCGTTGGCAGCCTGTTGACGATCTGAGAGAACCGCCGTGCCGGCAGCGTCGTTGAGCCTTGAGTCTCAACAGTGGCCGCGACCGTACAGATGATCCTGATATCCAGATTGGTTGCAGAAACCTCCAGTCCCTCCGGCGTCGTCCGAAGCAGGACGTTTGAAAGGATTGGCAAAGTTTGACGCTCTGAAACGGCGTTCAGAACGGCCTGCAACGCGTAGCCCAAAGTCTCTTTTGCAATGGTTAGCTTCATAGGTTGTTCTTATCTCCCAAACGGGGACATATTACTTTATTCAATTCTAAAAGAAAAGATTCTTATTATTAGGGGCTGTGAAAAAGCGAATAACCCCTTCAGAGGATTGAGCAGGAAGAGCTTGTCCCCTCTCAGCCCTGTGAATAAAAGCGGAAGAAGCTGGGAACTTCTCCGTTTTCCTGGAGTTTTTCATCTTATCAGCAGCCTGTTCACATTCATTTTCTGAGTTATTCAGAGTTTTGTTCGCAATCAAGCGAAAGAGCGTCCTGGTTTTCCAACCCGTTATCCGTCTGTCGTTTACGGTAATTCTCCCAGGCGGTCCGGATTGCCGGGTGTTTGAGGGCGAGAATCGCCGCGGCGAAGAGAGCCGCATTGATTGCCCCCGGTTTACCGATCGCCAGAGTCCCCACCGGAACGCCGGCCGGCATCTGGACAATCGAAAGGAGCGAATCAAGCCCCTTGAGCGCCTTGCTCTCCATCGGCACTCCCAATATCGGCAGGGGGGTCTTGGCGGCCGTTACCCCGGGCAGGTGAGCCGCCCCGCCCGCGGCCGCGATCAGGACCTCCAGACCGCGTTCGGCCGCCGTGCTGGCGTAGTCAAAGAGGAGCTCCGGCGTCCGGTGCGCGGAAATCACCTTCACTTCATGAGCGATGCCGAGCGATTCCAGCGTTTGAACCGCGTTTTTCATCACGTCCCAGTCGGAGGTGCTGCCCATTATAACCCCGACCAGCGGCTTGTCTTTTTTAGTCATAAGTTTCTTCTTGAGAGGGAATATCCTTCTTCTCTTTTTCTAGGAGAGGCTCTTCTTTTCCACGGAGCCCGTCTCGGTATCCAGAATGGCAAAGGTGGCCCTCCCCGTCAAGACGCCGCTGAGCTCTCCGGGGTTGATAAAAAGGGTCTTGCCTTCCCTGTCGACTTCATATTGATGATTGTGGCCAAAGCAGACCACGTCGTACCAGCCGCTGGCGATAATGGGCCGCGCGACCGAGTCATAATGAATGACGGCGAAACGCCTGCCATCGAGTAAAAAATCGGCAAAAACCGGAGTCAGCCGAATCTGTCCATAGGCCCGAGCCCGCTCCGCCAACAGCAGCGGGTCGCCGTCATTGTTGCCCAGGACGGCGAATATCGGCCGGGAGTAAGCCTCCCCCAAGGCTTTCATTACGAAGGGAGAGCAGAAATCCCCGCAACAGATAAGGGCATCGGTATCCTGTATTTGCGCCAATGCCTGCTTGAGCATCGGCAGCGCATCATGAATATCAGAGAATATGGCAACCTTCATGAGATTTTAAATAAGTTCCGCCTTTCTAACGGTCTCTTTTCAAAGAATATATTAGCATAAAAAAATGAAAATGTCCACCCCTGAACGGTGAGGATAAAGCAAATAAAGAGAAACCTTTCTCCCCTGCCATGCGTCTGATAAAATAGAGCCCGAGAAAAGAGGCGCTGGAAAAGGAAACCAAAAATGAAAAAGACCAAAAAAATCGTATACATTGCCCTCATCCTGATCGGCATGGGATTATTGCCGCTCATTATCCTCAGGGGCTGGGGCAGCTACCAGCTTTGGCAAACCGGGCGCGTAAAGACGCCCGAGGGGCTCAACCGCTGGGAAGAGACAGTCCGGAAGGCCACCACCTTCCCGGCTGGAGAAAACCTCCTGAAGCGCCCCCTCTGGAGCGCATATATCAGGGAGACGATCTCTCGAACAGAAGATGAGGGTTGGAAGCCTCGCCCACCGGCGACAAACGCCTTTTCCGTTTGGAGTAGAGAGCAAAGCTCCAGAAAAGAACTTTATACGAGATGGCGTCCTGATAAAGAAATGCCGGAGCCGGCACCTCGATTTCAAGGACTAATCCCTCTGGAAAAGATAAGGGAAGAAGCCGCCAAAGAAATTCCGGATAACTCCTACCAAAAAGAGGAACTGATAGAGAAGAAACGACTGCTGAATGAAATGCTACTGCGCTATGACGTGGCGGATAGCAGCCTCACCGATGAACAAAAAACGGCTGCCCTTCTCCTGGATTACATAAATGGCGTGCATAAGGCTACCCGAGAAGAGGTGAAAAAGGATCTGGAAGAATGTAATTATTATGCGTTTACCAAAGAGACCTTCGTAGAATCTGGCGGGTCAAAGGAGACTCCGCTCCCAGAAGTTCTACTGCCGCATCTTGCTGTCTTCAAGGGACTCTGTCAGAACTTGAGTGAGAGCGCTCACTGGTATGCCATTTTGGGTGAGAGGGAGCAGAGCCTTTCCGAGTTGAATAGCGCCCTGGATCTGGCTTCTTTGAAGACGGGCAGCCCCCTCCTGGTAGATGGTCTGGTGAGGATGGCCCTTGTGGCTATAACATTGGATGCTGTCCAAAAAGTTATTCAAAACGAGGTTTTGCAGGAGGAGGATTTGCGGCAGATTCAAGGGAGAATATCCCAACTGAACATGATTGCAGAGCTGCAACATGCTCTTGAGGGGGAGCAGCTTTTGGGAGAAGCAATGATTGATGCCTGCCACGTGTTGCCCGAAGGCAGGGGCTCGATGGAATACGCAAAAAACAGAATACCCTGGCCTCTCAGGTTCACTGCGCGGATGATTGGCTTTATTCAACTGAATAAAGCCTCCTACAGGCAGACGTTTTGGCTGTGGCAGGATGCGCTGGAGCCGAAAACTCAAACTGTGAACTATGAAGCTTGGAAAAAAGGAGCCGAGGGCCCCAAAGGGTTCCTCTATTTGCTTAGCAGAAACCTCTCTCTGGACTTGGAAAAAAGCTGTTACAGGTTCTTTCGCTGTCAGTCTCAGAAGGATATCACCATTTTGGCCTGTGCGCTGGAGCGCTACCGGCTCAAGGAGGGGGCTTACCCTGAGAAGCTTGAAGCGCTTATCCCCGATTATCTGGAAGCGATGCCGCCGGGCTCCGGTCCGCCGGCCACTCTCTCTTACCAACTGAGTGAAGAGGGCGAAGGCTACGAGCTCAAAGCCAACCGCCTGCCTGATCTGCAATCCGAATTTTCTCTGGAGGCGACCTGGAAGCGTTCCAGAGAGTAGAGAGTAAGAGAGTAAGCGGGAGACCTCAAAGGGAAGCGCGACTATGAAGAGCCAGATGCCCGAAGCGAGCCATCCGCCTCCAAGTGACGAGGAGTTGATCAAAGAGGTTCTGGCAGGAGAGATAAACCGCTTCGCGTCTCTCATCGAGCGGCATCAGGTTCGGGTGACGGGGCTCGTGCGGCGCTATCTGCGCTGCGAGGCCGATGCGGAAGAGGCGATCCAGCTCGTTTTCATCAAGGCGTTCCGGGGATTGAAGCAATGGCGCAGAGAGGCTCCTTTTGAGCACTGGCTCTGCCGGATAGCGCTGCGGGTCTCTCTGGATAAGCTGCGAAGCCGCAAAAGGCGCCCGGAGCTGCTCTTCTCGGAGCTCTCGGCCGAGGAGGTGGAGTGGCTCTCAAGCGTGCTGGCGAGTCCCGATGGGGTCAGTACCGAGAGCGCCGCGGCGCGTGAGCTCGTCTGGCGCGCCTTGGGGGAGCTCTCGCCGGGGAACCGGCTGGTGCTGGACCTCTTTGAAATTCAGGGCCGGAGCGCTAAAGAGATTTCGCAGTTGATGCAGTGCTCCCAACTGGCGGTGAAGATGCGGCTTTTCCGGGCGCGTCGGGAGCTTAAAAAGGTATTGAAAAAACTGATGAAGGCGATAGAGTTGTCTTAGAGGCAAGAGCGCTTTTTCCGTGACGGAGAGCTCGAGGAAGGAAGGGTTATGAAAAAGAGAGATCAATTTGAGAGTAAGCTCCTGGCGGCGGCACGCTCCATGCCGCCCGATGAGCGGCTCCCGGCCGCCCTGGCCCAGAACGTGATGGCGCACATTTCGGGTCTGGGAGCGGAGGAGCGCTTTGAGCGGGATTGGAGCCGGAGAGTTGTCGTGTATGGAGGGATGGCCTCCTTTCTTCTGGGCTGCCTGATGCTGGGGCTTACCTGTATTGCGGCGCAACACCAACTGGAGCAGACCAGAGCCTACACCTCCATTGCCGAAAAACTCGCCCTCTGGCCTTAGAAAAAGGAAGGGCCGATGGCAGAAGCAGTTTAATCGACAAGTAGAACTGAATAGCGGATTGAAACAACTGAGAAAAGAATTGGAGGGACTGGGATAATGCAACTAAGCACAAAGACACTCGAAAAACTTCGAGTCATTATAAATGGCGACAACACGGATGATTACCGTAAGGGCTACGACCTCGTCAGCTTTTTCAATCAGTTAGGTTTTAACGATGTGTACTCACAGGGCTTTCCGTCACGGAGGATTTTCACAGATGAGAAGTTACAGCAAATCAATGGTAAGCCTGAGTTAGACAAGTGTATCCGTAACGTATTTGCCGTTGTCAACTACATTGGGCGAATAACGGAATTGGATGCGTTAATCGCTGACTTCAATCAATACTTGGCTTTTGACAAATGGTCAGTTGTTCGTGACAATGACACCATAACCTTCAAGCGGATCGACAAGGTTATAGTTGATAGCGGCAAGAGTGTGACTGCTGAAATAAAAAAGGACGAGTTCCTCAGGATGTTTTTTAATGCCAACGTGGATTTGTTAGGGCTTGATTCTAATGTCAGCGAGGTAATAAAGCTGCGGCTGAAAGAGGTGGAGGCTTGCATTGGTAGCAAGGCACCACTGGCATCAATCTTGTTAATCGGCAGCATTATGGAGGGTGTGTTACTTGGAATGGCAACGACATACCCTCAGCAGTTCAATCAAGCTCCGTCCGCCCCAAAAGACAAAGACACGGGCAAGGTGCGAATTTTTCCCAATTGGACGCTTAACAACTACATTGATGTTGCATTTGAGGTGGGACTTCTGAAGCAGGACGTTAAAAAGTTCAGCCATGTTGTTCGAGATTTTAGAAACTACATTCATCCCTACGAGCAGATGAGTTCACGATTTTTTCCCGACGAGGAGACCGCATTGATTTGCTTTCAGGTGTTAAAAGGCGCAATAAGCCAAATAGGAACATTCCGCAAGAATCAACAAGGATGGCAACCCCAATGAATAACCCTGATAACAAAATGAAATTCGAGACCCCGAACCTGACGACCCCGAACCTGACCGCCGAGAACGTGGCGAAAATAGCTGAAGCCGGACGGCCAATCCGCAAGCCGCAAGCCCCTTCGAGCCGTGTTCCGTGACAGCAGCTTCGCCAGCTCGCCGGAGAAAATCAACGTGTTCGAGATTTTCAAGCTTCTCGCGCCGAATACGAATGTTCGTGTGATGTGATGAGCAATATTGTCAGCGTAAGCAAGGGGAAAATCACTCTTTATGCCATTGGAGACAGCAATGTCTATGTGGATGTGGTTTTTCATGACGAAACCTTTTGGATGACGCAAAAGGCGCTTGCGGAACTTTTCGATACTACGGTTCAGAATGTCGGGCAGCATATTGCCCGCATACTTGAGGACGAAGAATTAACCGCCGAGGCAACTATAAAGAAAATCTTTATAGTTCAAAAAGAGGGTGAACGCGAAGTAAAGCGCAGCCCTGATTTCTATAGTCTTGATATGATTATCGCGGTCGGCTATCGCGTGAATTCTAAAAAGGCCACGCGGTTTCGCCAATGGGCGACTGCAAATTTAAAGGAGTTTATCCAAAAGGGCTATTTGCTCAATATGGAATTACTCAAAAATGGACGACAATTCGGGCGCGACTATTTTGACGAACTTCTTGAAAAAATCCGTGAGATTCGGGCAAGCGAGCGCAGAGCGTATCAAAAAATCGCAGATGTTTTCGAGCAATGCAGCTATGACTATGACAAAAACAGCGAGACTACAAAGGCTTTTTATGCCTTTGTGCAAAACAAACTTCACTTTGCAGTGACAGGGAAAACTGCGGCCGAATTGATTGCCGAGCGGGTCACGCTTGAAAGCCCGACAATGGGGCTTACCACTTGGAAGGACGCTCCTGAGGGCAAAATACTAAAGCGCGACATAGGAGTTGCCAAGAATTATCTGAATGAAAAGGAAATATCGCGGCTTAATCGCCTTGTCACTATGTTTATCGACTATGCTGAGCTTATGGCAGAGGATGGCATACCGATGAGTATGCAGGACTGGCTCACAGCAACGGACAACTTTCTTACAAATAACCGCCGCCGTGTACTGACGGATAAAGGGCAGGTATCTCACGAAGATGCCATGCGCAAAGCGGTTGAGGTGTATGAACAGTTTCGGATACAGCAGGATAAGGATTATATTTCAAATTTCGATAAAGCCATGAGCGAGTATCTGCTCGGGAACAAAAAAGATGGCGATGGAGGTGAGGACAAATGAAACTTAAATTTAAGCGTGTTGCCTCAAAAATAAAGCGCACCGAAAGTGAGAGAAAAGCCTCGAAAAAAGGGTGCGTCTTTATGGCATGGGATTAGAGGGCATTTTCCATCACCCTTTGATAAAGTGTTTTCGGAGTCGTACACTCCTTAACGATGCGGTTTGCTGCTGGGGCTTACCTGTATTGCGGCGCAACACCAACTGGAGCAGACCAGAGCCTACACCTCCATTGCTGAAAAACTCGCCCTCTGGCCTTAGAAAAAGGGAGAGCTTCCCCCTTTGTTTTTCAAAAAAACTCTTTCTTCCGGAGAGAGTTCATGGCATTCTGGCGATAGTTGGAAGGATTGTTCGGGAAAGGAGA
This sequence comes from Verrucomicrobiota bacterium, assembly GCA_019136955.1. Classification (GTDB taxonomy): domain Bacteria; phylum Verrucomicrobiota; class Verrucomicrobiia; order Limisphaerales; family UBA1412; genus UBA1412. The sequence goes on along the minus strand of JAGVTF010000142.1, from coordinate 597 downwards.
ATCAAAAATGAAGATGAAGAAGAGAAAGATCGTTTTATACGGACTGGCGGCATTGGTCGCGCTGGGATTGTTTTCCATGCTCTCCCTGAAGACTTGGGCATCCTACAGACTGAAGCAGGCGAACTGGCAGCACTCGCAGCAAATGCGGGCGAACACTCCGCCTGAGGGGAAAAACCTTCTGGAGACTCCTCTCTGGCTGGATTTCCTCAAAGAATCGGTCACCCGAATCGAGACGCCGGGCACTGAAGAAGAGATTGCCGCCGGCTGGCCGGAGCGCACCAACGCGCTCTCCCGCTGGAACCGGGAGCAGACTGCGAAAAGAGTCGAGTATGATCGGCTCAGACCAAAAGTGGATAAAAATGCAGAGCCGCGGCCGGGAAATCTTGATTCTACCCAGAGAGAATTGCTTCCCACCTTTGAAGCCCTTCAGAAAGGGCCGGAGAAGGAGTTCAACGATCCTGTGCCTCAGGATCTAAGCTCGATAATCGGTAAGTATGATGCCCTGGAAGATCTTTCAGACGAAGGGAAAGTCCTCACGGTCCTCCTTGAATACTTCCGGAGCGGAGACCCCGCTACCGAAGAAGAGATAAAAAAGAG
>JAGVTF010000220.1 GCA_019136955.1 Verrucomicrobiota bacterium | reverse complement strand
ATGGAATACCAGCTCTGGAGCTCGGTTGACTGCATCGACTGGACACCGGTAGGAGAGCCCTTCACTGCTGAAGAGGAAGAAATGACATTCTTCTTCAAGGTTGCGGACTACGGAAGATTCTTCAAATTACAGGAAATCTAGTCTTATTTAGATTCGCAATAAAACTAAACAGGAACCGAAGACGTAACGATGTTTTCGGCTCTTTTTCTCACCACGAAGGGACGCGAATGAAGAAGGAACAGAGAACCACGGATAGACATGGATGCTCTGGGGGAGAGTGGTTCGAAGGGCCGTGCAAGGTAAAGCCCACGAAACTCAGGTCAAAACAGCAAACACTTCAGCGGATGCCCCCCATCCTTTTTGAAAACACTTCACTTATCCGTGTCCATCGGTGTTCATCCGTGGTTCTTTCTCTTTCGGTGCGGATATTTTGAGGCAATGCGCGCGCTGCCCCGCTCCAAATAAAACCTTGTGGAAAGGGAGGCTATTTTGTATGCTCTCCTTGGGATTGTAACAGTGTTATGAATTTAATTATGAAACGACTTATATCTATATTAGCGGCCTCCGCCCTCCTCTGGGGAGCCGGCTCCGCTTCGGCCGCACTCTATCCCGAAAACCCGGAGCCGCTGGCGCCGGAGGCTTTCATTGAGCTGCCGCTGGGAGCGGTCAAGCCCGATGGCTGGCTGCGCAGCCAGCTCCAGGCCCAGGCGCGCGGTCTGACCGGCCACCTGGATGAGTTCTGGGAGTCTCTCTTCTCCTCCGCCTGGAAAGGGCTCGACGGAGAGGCCTGGGAGCGCGGCCCCTACTATCTGGATGGGCTGATCCCTCTGGCGTATCTATTGGATGACCAGAGACTTATCTCCAAAGCTCAACCCTACATCGAGTACATGCTGATGACCCGCCAGAATACCGGCTGGTTCGGACCGGTCCAGAACAAGGACCGCTGGCCGCTGGCCGTGGCGATGAAAGGGCTCACCCAGTACTATGAAGCGACGGAGGATGCCCGCGTGCTCGAGCTCCTCAAGAGCTACTTCCAATACATCGTGGATTCCCCTCCCGACTGGCCCGATAACCAGTGGCGGGGCGTCCGCGCCATGGAGACCTGCCTCACTGCGCACTGGATGTACCGCCGCACCGCGGACCCGCTCTACCTCAAAGCGGCCCAATCCATTATGGATAACTGCTTTAAGTGGGAAGACTGGTTCAGGAACTTCGCCTACACCGATGAGGATACCACCCGTTGGCGCTCACCGCTCTCCACGCCCGAAGAAGCCAAAAGCGTCAGATATACCCTGCAATCTCACGGGGTCAATATCGCCATGGCGCTCAAATACCCGGGCCTCAAATTCCAGCAGACCGGCGAAGAGCGTTTCCGCGAAAGCTTCACTCTGGGGCTCGATTCGCTCGACCGCTACCACGGGCAGGTGGCCGGCCGCTTCTCCTGCGATGAACATCTGGCCGGAACCAATCCCACCCAGGGAACGGAGCTCTGCGCCGTCGTCGAGATGATGCACTCGCTCGAAAAATTGATCAGTATCTGGGGCACCCCCTCGCTGGCGGACCGCCTCGAAGCGCTCGCCTACAATGCGCTGCCGGGGACCGTTACCCCCGATTTCTGGGCTCACCAGTATGACCAGCAGGCCAATCAGGTCCTCTGCACCGATGACCGCCGCCAGTGGTCCAATAACAGCGATACCTCCAATATCTACGGGCTGGAGCCGCACTTTGGCTGCTGCACCGCCAATATGCACCAGGGCTGGCCCAAATTCGTCGCCTCCATGTGGATGGCCACCCGCGATAACGGCCTGGCCGCCGTGGCGCTCGGCCCCAATACCGTCTCGGCACTGGTCGGTGAAGCCGGCACCAAGATCAATATCATCCAGGAGACCGAGTACCCGTTCGACGGCAAGATCACCTTTACGATTGCTTCCCAGGAATCGGCCGAGTTCCCGCTTTATATCCGCATCCCCGGTTGGGCAAACGGTGCCAAACTGGTAGTCGGTAAGAAGGAGCAGGTGGAAGCGCCGGCCGGCAGTTTTGCCTGCATCGACCGGGAGTGGCAAAGCGGTGACAAAGTGACGCTCACCCTGCCGATGGAGATTCGCGGCGAGCGCCGTTACCATAACTCCATCGCGATTCACCGCGGGCCGCTGGTATTCTCGCTGGAAGTCGGTCAGTATGCCACCCGCATCAAGAGCCACAGCGACGTCTACCCCGATGCGTCTGACTGGGAGTTCCGCCCCGCCAGCGATTGGAACTATGCGCTCCTGCTCAACCCGGAGAAATTGAACAAAGCGTTCAAGGTGAGGACCTCCAGGGTCTCCGCCTATCCTTTCGCGCTGGCCGCGCCACCGGTGACCCTCTCGGTCAAGGCATGTCAGCTCGATGACTGGGAAATGGAGTACAACTCCGCGGGCGATCTGCCCATGTCGCCCATCAACCCCAAGGGACTCAAGACCCAAACGGTCCGGCTGGTCCCCTACGGTTCCACCCAACTGAGAATCACCGAGTTCCCTCTGGCCGAGAAAAAATAGGACGCCGGAAGAGTAACTCTGAATAACATCATCGCGGAGCCTGGACGTGGCAGTTCAGGCTTCGTTTTTTGGGGATATAATCCGGCTGCCTAGAGGACGTTGCGAAGGAAGGCGAAGAGAAAAGCGGCCACTCCGCAAACCAGGAGAATCGAGGGATGAGCCCAGAAGAACTCCACCACCCGCCACGGCTTGCCCCGCACAACGGCCACCGTATGCCAGAAGAGGCAGAAGAGACAAAGCGGCAGCGCTCCCACCCAGAGCGGATGCTGCTGCAGGGCCAGCCGCCACTCCCCATGCAGGAGCGCATGAGTGGCGCGCAGCACTCCGCAGCCGCCGCACTTCAAACCGGTGCTTTGCAGCAGGTAACAGGAGGGATAGAGGGAGCTCTCTTCCGGGTCGAAGCGCCAGAGCGCCCCCAGGAAAAAGAGAAGGCCCAGCCAGAGGAGAGCCGCCACACCGTAATGCAGGGCCATCGGCAACTGGAGATGAATCCGGTGGGATTCCATGGGCAGCGGGTGTTGGCCTCCTAAGGCAGCCGGAGCTCAATCCGGATATTAGAGGGCAGATTGACCGGTCGGTAAAAACGGATTTCCTTTCGCTGAATGAAATAACCCGAATGCGAAAAGAGAACCAGAAAGCTGATGATGAGCCCCAGAATCGCCAGAAGCTTCCCCTTGTATTGCGGCTCTTTGATAACCGTCACAAGACCCAGCAAAGAGAGAACGAAACCGGCCACCGCCAGAGGGAAACCAAAACAACAGACGATACACGAGGCGATGCTGAAACAGAACCCCCAGATGCAGAGCGGATGCGTCTTGCGCACAGTGACTGCGGGCCGCTCCGCGCTACCGCTCGGCTGGGGGCCGGAGAGAGGCGTGGCGGCAAGGCCGGCGCTGAAAAGATCGGCAAACTCCGGCATCTTGCAAACCGGCACCCATCGGTCGCTCCCCTCAGCCTTCACAAGGGTTGCCTCAATCACCCGATGCTCGAAAATCCAGCTCCGGAGCTCCTCTTTCTCAATCGGGCCATATTCCCTGCCGTCTTTACCAATAATTTTATACATGCCTCGTACCCTTGCACTCAAGCTATCACCCACCCGCCGGAATGAAAAGAAAAAAGAGAGCGATTTGCGCCTCTACGCGTTGCATCGAAAATATGCGCACCGAAAAGGGAATATTAAAGGAGAGAAGTATCCAAAGTTTTTAACCGCATTTTTTAACCGCAGATTACGCAGATTTTCACAGATTTTTTAAGGGATGACCGGATGCGACCCATCGGTGGCGCATCCGTCTGCAAATTTCGTGCCCTTTCTATCTCAATACCCATCCCATAGTCCGGGCCTTTTCACTATCTGTCTCCATGCCCAGCTTATATGCCAATACCCAGAACCGACCCAGCTTATCCTCCCGCAATACTGGTTCCCCGGATGGAATGCATACATGGGTTATGGATCAAAGCCAGAAACAACGAACAATAGACCACTTTCTCATGTGTCTGTGGCTCACAAACCCAAATCCGATCTTATTCAAATCGAACTAGTGTCTCGACATTCCATGATTCTTTCTCTTAGGCCATCGGATAAGACCCTCGTGCGCTGAGAGTACACTATCAGATTTGTTTTGTTTTTTATTTAAAACACTCTAACACGTCTAACACAATTAGTTGTGACAAAAAATCGAATTATCCATTTTCCTTTCTATTTCACCTGAGAGCTTTTATCCAACCAAAGGCACGTCAATAAAGTGTAACTACCTACAAATAGATAGAATAACAGCACTTTCATAGCAATATCAGCGACTTTTGGGGAAACTCCTATTATATCGGTTAAACTCCCAAGACATGGACAATAACTTTCACTACCAACCCACAACAATCCTAGACGATATACGATAAAACAGGTTGCTAACCATGCTATAAGTAGTAGTTTAAAACAAGAAGACTTTGAAATAAAACAATATAAAACAACAATAAATTCTATGACAGCAACCACAATGAATTCGGTTCGGTAAGAAACTAATAACACTGAATCTACCTCCTGTAGAATAGCAACATCCCCAAACGAACTAATCAACTTGGCCAACGCTGTAAGAAAAAGCATTACCGATGACGTATAAATAAAAACGTTTAGAAATTTTAGCACATCAAACAAAACAGACTAATCATTATGCAGCTAAGAGTTATAAAAAAATGACATTTTACCACATGAGAACTATAAAGTTTTCATGGGGGCCTGGTGGAGGATCGGCGCGGCGAGGAGGCAGAGGTTCCGGAAGCTCGTCGAGGCGAGGCCGTCGAGGCTCCGCACCTTCACCCCTT
>JAGVTF010000156.1 GCA_019136955.1 Verrucomicrobiota bacterium | reverse complement strand
ACGTGCCTTGAGCACTGATAATCCGGTGGATGTTTATGAGATGAGGCTTCTGGCCGGCCATCTCTACCACTTCGAGTCGCTGGGTTCTGATGATCCCAGAGCTTTTCTTTATGGTACGGCAGATTTGCAGGGAGAACCTGTCGCTTCGGATGATGACCTGGGGGAGGACTTGAATTTCAAATTTTCCTACATTCCCGAGGTGAGCGGTACTTACTACCTGAAGGTGGAGATGTTCAATGGTTCCACCGAGGCAACCTACAGTCTGCAGCACCATGTTCTGGCTCAGGACCCCTGGGAGCCCTGGGATAATGAGTTGCAGTCGGCTACGCTACTCATGCCTGATGAGGAGCTTCAGACTCATGGAGTCCACTTTCTGCATCCCGCCGATGTTCGCGATCTCTTCTGTATCGTAATGAAAGGGGGAGTCCGTTACACCTTTGAATCAGAGGGGCAAGGGCATGTTCAGGCTGCGCTCTATCAGTTTAATCAGGAAGGAGTGCTTGAGCTTTTGACATTGAGCCAAAGCCAATATGGTGAAGACAATACATTATTGGAAAACTTCAAACTGGTTTATCAGCCCAGAGAGGATGGGAACTACTACCTGGAGGTAGCTCCGCTTTACAAGGATGGAAGCGCTGTTTATACGCTAAGCCATATTGCGCAAAGTGTGCAGGAATTCAGACATGGCACTCCTGAAAGCGCAGTGGAACTGGTGCCCACCACCCGCAGGCAAATGACTGACCTGCGTATACTGACTGACAGTTATCCCTCTGATTATTACAAGGTCTACATGGTGGCTGGGGCGACCTATATCTTCGAGTCGCTGGAAAGGTCTCAGTTGATGGCCCGTATTTATCCGCTGGGAGACTGGGAGACGCCGCTGGCGAGTGATTCCAATTTCAAGATACACTTTCGCCCACCGGAGGATGGCTATTACAATCTTCTGATAGATCGGGCGTTTCCGAAGCTGGTTGAAGAAGCGGCCTATACGCTTCTCTATTTTTACGAGCCGGAGGATGTTCTTGGCTATAACGAGAGTGCCGAGACGGCAACCGTTTTGAATAGTTTTGGGCAGGAGCGCCTGGAGGCTGGCCCCTATACGTTGGGCTCCAGTAATCCCAAAGATGTTTTTGCGATCTATCTGCCGATCGGTTTCAGCAACTTTGAGATATCCGCTAACGGAGATGTTTCAGCTTTGCTTTACGATTCAAGCGATCTGCAAACAGCGGTAGGAAATACCAGCCATATTCTGAACAGTCACACCTTGGGGCTAAGTTATCGAGTTCACCGGGAGGGGATCTACTATCTTGTTGTGAAGAAAATGAACCCGGATGCCACCCCCACTTACAGTCTCACCTATTGGAGTACGCAGACAAATGAGAGGCGAGACCCGCAGGATACGAATGACGGCGTCACTCTCTTGGAGATCACAACGGAGACTCAGAATTTTGGCCCCAGAAAGCTGAACGGTTCCAATACTCGCGATATCTACAAGTTTTATTTGGAAGCGGGTGTTCGCTACTGGTTTGGCAGTGAAAAAAATACTACCCGCCTCTATTATGATCTTTATAACAATCCAAGCCTGAGCAGTGGATGGGTTGCGGGAGATTGGTGGGGCGGCTTCGCCTACATTCCCGGTCAGAGCGGTGTTTACTATCTAAAGGTGACTCGTGATTATGACAGCATCTACACGCTGAAATATTCGCATCAAGGTTGGGATCCGTGGGATCCGATTGATAACACGGCTGAAGGAGCGACTTTGCTGGTTCCGACCACTGAAGAGCAGCAGCATGGGCCGCATACGCTCAACGCTTCAGATACGCTGGATGTGTTCAAGTTCTATCTGGAAGCGGGTGTTCGCTACTGGTTTGGCAGTGAAAAAAATACTACCCGCCTCTATTATGATCTTTATGACAATCCAAGCCTGAGCAGTGGGAGGGTTGCGGGAGATTGGTGGGGCGACTTCACTTATATTCCCGGCCAGAGCGGTGTTTATTATTTGAAGGTGACTCGTGATTATGATAGCACCTACACGTTGAAGTATTCACGTCAGGGTTGGGATCCGTGGGATCCGATTGATAACACGGCTAAAGGAGCGACTTTGCTGGTGCCGACCACTGAAGAGCAGCAGCATGGGCCGCATACGCTCAACGCTTCAGATACGCTGGATGTGTTCAAGTTTTATCTGGAAGCGGGTGTTCGCTACTGGTTTGGCTGTGAAAAAAATACTGACCGCCTCTATTATGGTCTTTATGACAATCCAAACCTGAGCGGTGTGCAGGTTGCGGGAGATTGGTGGGGCAATTTCAACTATATTCCCAGCAAGAGCGGTGTTTATTACCTGAAGATAAGTCATGATAATAGCACCTATACGCTGAAATATTCGCACCAGGGTTGGGATCCGTGGGATCCGATTGATAACACGGCTGAAGGAGCGACTCTGCTGGTTCCGACCACTGAAGAGCAACAGCATGGGCCGCACACGCTCAACGCTTCAGATACGCAGGATGTGTTCAAGTTCTATCTGGAAGCGGGAGTTCGTTACTGGTTTGGCAATGAAAGAAATACTGACCGCCTCTATTATGATCTTTATGACAATCCGAGCCTGAGCAGTGGGAGGGTTGCGGGAGATTGGTGGGGCAATTTCAGCTATACTCCCGGCCAGAGCGGTGTCTATTATTTGAAGGTGACTCAGAGTGATAGCACTTACACGCTCAGGTGGAATGGCGGTTTGGGGGAGCGCTCGCCGGCGCCTCTGGACGTTGAGGCGACTCGGCAAGAGCAGAGTGCCATTACCGTGAGTTGGGAGGCCTTGCCTGACCTTTATTACCAGGTATATCGAAGTATTTACGAAAAGGGCACTAAGGAGCCACACAGCGATTGGATAATGTCTGACCACTTTGTCGATGACTCTGCAGCTTTTGAGACCGATTACTACTACTGGGTGCGTTCCGCTGCAGACGCAGAGGGGAGCGATGTCGGTAATTTCAGCGCCATTGCCGAGGGGTTCCGCCCAGCGACCTTTGCACCTCAGTTTTTGCATGAGCCGTGGTCACAGGTTTCCTACGAAGGGCAGAGAGTGGTCTTTGGGGCGGAAGTGATTGAGTACGCTGCCTACAGCTATAGTTGGCAATGGTTCAAGGATGGTGAGGCGATAGAAGGTGCTACAGAATCCATGTTGTTCTTGGAAAATGTTACCCTTGCCGATGCAGCCGGTTACTCCGTCAGTGTAAGTAACGAGCTTGGCACCACACTTTCATCTGAAGCGCGCCTGACACTGGTAGAGGTCCCTGAGACGATCTTCATTAACGCTTTGGACCAGCGTTTTTATCTGGATATGGAGCCTCCGCTTCTGACCTGGATCGCTCGGGATACCGAAGGTAATGACGTGACGGAGCGGATCACGGGAGAGCCGCTCCTGCATGTAGCCGAAGAGGCCTACAGCAGCCCGGGATACTACGAAATCAGTGTGCAGGCCGGCACCTTGAGCGGAGCTAACTATGTTTTGAGCGGCGCATTGGGCTGTGGACCGCTCGGGCCGTGATGTCACTGCCGAGCTTGAAGGCGAGCCGACGCTCCTCTGCGTGGCCAATCTGCTGAGTCCGGCGGGCGAGTATCCGATTCATATTTGGGGCGGCTCACTAAACAGGGATCGAGCCGATTATCTCTTTGTGGACGGTATACTCACCGTTGTTGATACGGCGGATGCACCTATAATACTGGAGCAACCGGCTGACAGCTTCCCAATCGTGGGTCTGCCTTTCAGCCTGAATGTTGTTGCCGAAGGTGCTTTCCGCTATCAATGGTATAAAGATGGCGAGCCGATTACAGGCGCCACCGCTGATATACTGCCGTTCAATGCCGCCTACAAGGAGCAGAGCGGTATCTACACGGTGGAGGCAATCGGTTATGGCCGCACACTGAGCCGCGAGGCACGCGTTCTTGTGACCGATGCGCTCGAGGGCGAACTCGGTATCCCCGCAGGCAGCCTCTATGACTTCCCCGTTTTTGGTATCTGCCTTAATGGTGATTATGCATACCTGGCTTGCGGCATCAACGGTTTGCGAATTGTGAACGTGGCTGATCCATCCAACATATACGAGGTAGGGGCCTACATTCACGAGTTTGAGCCGGAAGTGGACGAGGAAGGCGAGCCGATTGAGCCTCCGCCGCCTATTGAATTCTATGATGTGGATGTCGTCGGTTTCATCGCCTGCACGGCTACAGGCAAGACTGGTTTAATGGTGTTGGATGTCAGTAACCCCTCAGAGCCGGTATTGGTGGCTTGGGATACAGGTGAGACCACCTATCAGGTTCGTCTGAGCGATCCCATTGAAACAGAGACTGAGGTTGATATCTATGCCTATAGTATCATTGACCACACTTCAAGCCTCAGGGTGAGGAGAATCAGGGTCGATGAATCGGGTTTTAGCTTCAGTTACATACGCGCTATTGGGACTGGTACCCGGGCAAATGATATCTACTTGAGAGCTGATCGGCTCTATCTGACACGGCTTGATGGGACGCTGTTGGTGTACGACATCGGCAGCACGCCTGATAATCCCAAGCAAATTAATAACATCTCTCTTTCTCAGGAATTATTGGCTGTTTATGCCACTGATCACTATCTTTTTGCAGCCTCCGGCAATGACGGCGTGAAGATATATCTTCTCGAGAAAGATGGGAGTCTCAAGCTGGTGAGCCAGGCACTGACCCCGGGTTATGCAGAGCTCTTGGGCGCCTACGGCAACAATCTCTATGTGGGCGATTCCTACGGAGGGTTGCAGGTGATCAGCCTTTTGGACCCTGCCGCCCCCAGATTGGTCGGCAACTATCCAAAGCTCACCGGAATAGCGGATATAGCAGTGGATAAAGGAGTCGTATTCACCACGGGTGAAAATGGATTCAAGCCGTGCGATAAGAGTCTCCAGACCGATACCATTCTGGTTCGCGCACTGGATGAAGGGAGAGCCTTTGGAGCGGATAACCCGACCTGGCGTTACTTCGTAACGGATGGCGTCGGCAACGACCTTTCCGATTACATCGTGGGTGACCCGCTCATCAGCTCTACCGCCATGGTGGATAGCCCCCCGGGCCAGTATCCAATATTCATCTCCGCCGGCAGTCTCTATTCGCCGGAATATCAGTTGACGTTTCAGAACGCGACACTGACGGTCTATGACATGGATGCTATCTCCTATAGCCTGATTATCCCCGAGGCGGTAGGCCGCCATGCTCTGGCCACGCTTTACGTGGAGTATGAAAACACAGGCACCTTGCCGATTACTTCGCCGGTTCTGATTGTGTACGGGACGGAAAAGGCGCTCATGACGCTGGATGCCTCAATCGTGACGGCCGGCTTCTGGACACCTAATAAACCGCAGGGCTTTAACGATACCATCGAGATATTGGCCAGCGGCCAGACTCCGGGTCTCCTGATGCCAGGAGAAAAGGGGAGAGTGCCGATCTATTACGCTGGCCTCCTGCAGCCCTGGAGCTGGGAGCCCAAGGTCGACTTTTATATTACGGTCATGGCCAGCAAAGATGATTACCCAATGAACTACGATGCGCTTTATCAGACGCTGGACTTTGGTCCAGAAGACCCTGTGGCGATAAGTGCTCTTTGGGATAACTTCAAGAAAAAGGTGGGACCAACTCGCGGCGACTATGTGAGTATGCTCAGCCGCAATGCCCAGGCTCTTTATGAGATGGGTATTACAGAAAACAGTGTCCATCGCCTGCTGGAATATGAGTTCTTGAAGGATGCCGGATTCTCGGTCGTTTCAAGCCTGGCTTCAAGCGTAGATATACAGGTACAGGCTCCGGTCTCCAACTTGCACTTCAGCCGAATATTCTTGCATGGGTTGTTGCCCAGCTACCGCCTCAATCTGGAAGCTGCCGGCAGCAGCGCTCTTGGAAGAGGCTGGGACCATAACTGGAATTACCGTCTGGTTCAGATAGAGAAGGGTGAAGCAATTGTCATCCGCACACCCGGTGGTGCTGAGCGCGTCTTCCAGCCTGACAGCCGTTATAGTAACCGTTATTTCTCGGCTCCGGGCGATTACGGCGTCTTGACAGCACAGTGGAACGGCTCTGCATTGCAGGAGTGCACACTGGTAGAGCCCAATGGCGACACATTGAAGTTTGACTCAGCAGGACTCCTGGTTCAGATGCTGGGGCCTGGCGGCAAGAGTGGCGTGGCGCTTAGTTACTCTGATGGCAGCCTGATGAAGCTTACTCACTCTGCCGGCCAGACGCTGAGCTTCTCCCGCGGTGGCGGTAAGTATAATGCGATTACCGCTATCACGGATCAGGATGGTCGCTCGGTGAGCTATACTTACACTGCCGATGGAGAGCAGATTGAATCATTCACTGATGAAGACGGGTTTGTTATCACTTACGGCTATAGCCGTAACAACAAGGTCAACAACTACATGCTCAAATCAACCCTTCATCGTGATGGTACCCAGTCTAACTATGCGTATGACGACTTGGGCCGCATTGCGAGCTTTACTCGTGCTGATGGCGAGCTGCCCTTGAGCTTTTCCTATGGCGATAACGGGCTGATCCATCAGGTCGATGCGCTGGGAGTGAATATGGCGTTTCGATTCAACGCGGATGGGCAGATTACTGTTGTTGGGAATCCTGATGGCACGATGCTGTTCAATGAGTATGATTCCCAAAAGAATCTGGTTCGTTACACTGACTTTCAGGGGAACCGTTTTAAGTTCAGCTACAAGAACGGACATGTGAGTCGGGTTGATCTGCCAACCTCTCATTGGACTCAGTACAGTTGGGAGGGTGGCCTGTTGAAGAGCTTTACTGACCCGAAGGGGGCCCTCACGCAGTTTGGCTATACGGATGGGAGACTTTCGAGCATTCGCTATGCGGATGGCACGGTTCAGAGTAATCAGTTTGATGAACAGAGCAACGTGAAGAAAGTAACCAACCGCCGCGGTGCCTCTGTTGATTTTGTGAGTGATGAGGATGGCCGCGTTTTAACCAAACTCTATGAAAATGGTGAGCGCCTGGAGTATAGCTATAGTGCAGATGGCAGAATGGCCACAGCAGCTTCCTATGACTCCGAAGGTAAAACCAAAGAGGTGATTCAGTTGGAATTCAACGAGCAAAGACTCTTGAGCAGTATTGCCCATGCCAATGGCCGCAAAATCAGCTATACCTACGATGAGCGCGGTTTCCGCCAATCCATGAGTGCTGGTGGGCGTACCGTAAAGTATGCTTACGATAAACTGGGGCGCCTGGCTCAGGTTCTGGAAGGCGAAGAAGAGCTGTTATTGGCCTCTTACGCCTATGACGCTGCGGGCAATCAGGTCGGCACCACGCTTGGCAACGGAGACCGGATACTCAACGTTTACGACGCTGAAGGTCATGTAAAGAGCATCACCGCTTACAACGCCGACGAAGAGATAACCTCTCAAATACAGTACACCTGGGATTTGGGACTAATGAAGACACAGACCCTGGCAGAAGGTCAGTGGAGCTACGAGTATGATGTGATGGGGCAGTTGGTTCAGGCCGAGTTTTATTCCTACACGCCGAGCATCCCAAGCTATACTCTGGAGTACTCTTACGACGCCGTGGGTAATAGAACTCAGTCGCGCCGCATAGACTCCAGTGGAACTCACATAATGGACTACACGGTGGATAATATGAACCGCTATACATCCATTAATGGAGAACAGCCGACCTATGACCTGGATGGCAATATGACTGGCTTCGACCAATGGGTCTACGAGTACGATGACGAGAACAGACTGCTGAGCGCTTCCAACGGCACAACTCATTATCAGTACGAGTACAGTATATTGGGATATCGTTCAGCCATGACCATGAATGGGGCTCGTACCGAATACCTGGTGGACCCCGTCGGGTTGGGCTGTGTGATTGCAGAGTATACGGCAGGGGCTCTTATACCCACCGTTCAGTACACTCAAGGCTTGCAAATGCTGAACAGGATCGCCGGTGACCAAAGCTGGTGGTATCACTATGACGGGATTGGTTCGACCTTGAACGTTACCGATGATATTGGAGCTACGGTTAATCACTACCTCTATGAGCCGTTTGGCACTGTGAGTTGGGCTTTAGAGACCATTCCCAATCCTTTCCGATTTGTGGGGGCCAATGGAGTGATGGATGACGATAATGGAATTCATTATATGCGTGCCCGCTACTACTCCGCCAGCTTGGGGCGTTTCTTCTCCGAAGACCCACTGGGAATGAGCTCTGGCGATCCGAACCTCTACAACTATGCGATGGGCAATCCTCTAATGCAGATTGATCCTTCAGGTGAAATTGTTCCTTTGGCGATAGCTGCCTGGGCAGGGGTAGGCGCTGTCACAGGTGGAGCCACTTACCTGATAAGCACTGGAAT
>JAGVTF010000255.1 GCA_019136955.1 Verrucomicrobiota bacterium | reverse complement strand
TTTTATGCTTTCCGCTTATGTTTAGGCGTGAGTGGGAGGCGGTTGTTCTTTGAAATACATGCACTAATAGAAAGAGAAATTGCAAGTAATTAGGGCAAAAGAATTACAGTTTATAATCTGAGAAAGAGAGTAAGCGCAATAGATAGAGAAGAATAGATTTCTGATCAAGCTACTAAGTGCAAATGGTGAATGCCTAGGAGCCGGGAGGCGAAGAAGGACGTGGTAAGCTGCGAAAAGCTGCGGGTAACTGCAAACAAGTACCGATCCGCAGATTTCCGAATGGAGCAATCCGGCAGTAGTAATGTGCTGTCATTTCTGGATGAATTCATAGTCCAGGAAGGCGAACGGGGTGAAGTGAAACATCTCAGTAACCCCAGGAAAAGAAAATGAAGATGATTCCGTGAGTAGTGGCGAGCGAAACCGGAAGAGCCCAAACCGAAGGGATTTATCCTTTCGGGGTTGCGGGACCACGCTAAAGACCATGATTGAAGGCGAGCTGAACGTTTTGGAAAGAACGGCCATAGGGTGTGAAAGCCACGTAAGCGAAGCTGTAGGTCGGTCTGTGGTATCCCAAGTAATGCGGTGTAAGTGGAACTCTGCATGAATCTGTCCCGACCATGGGATAAGGCTAAATACTACCCGGCTACCGATAGTGAACAAGTACCGCGAGGGAAAGGTGAAAAGAACCCCTGCTAGGGGAGTGAAAAGAATCTGTAACCATTTGCATACAAAGTGTGGGAGCGCCAAAAAGGGCGTGACCGCCTGCCTTTTGCATAATGAGTCTGCGAGTTATTATCAGTAGCAAGCTTAAGGGATGAAGATTCCGGAGGCGAAGCGAAAGCGAGTGTGAATAGCGCGAATAGAGTTGCTGGTAATAGACCCGAAGCGGAGGTGATCTACATTTGAGCAGGTTGAAGCTGTGGTAACACACAGTGGAGGACCGAACCCGTGAACGTTGAAAAGTCCTGGGATGACTTGAGTGTGGGAGCGAAAGACTAATCAAACCCCGTGATAGCTGGTTCTCTCCGAAATCGCTTGAGGGCGAGTGTTGACTAAGTACTCCATGGAGGTAGAGCACTGGATGGCTTAGGGGCCTTACCGGGCTACCAAAACCAATCAAACTCCGAATACCATGGAACCCATTATTTCAGCAGTCAGGCAGTGGGGGATAAGCTTCATTGCCGAGAGGAAAACAGTCCAGACCGTCAGCTAAGGTGCCCAAACAAGGTTAAGTGGAAAGGATGTGACGTCGCAAAGACAGTGAGGATGTTGGCTTAGAGGCAGCCATCATTTAAACAGTGCGTAACAGCTGACTCATCGAGCGATGCCGCGCCGAAAATGATTGGCGATTAAACCTTGTACCGAAGCTACGGATTCTCAAAGGCCAAGGTCGTTGAGAGTGGTAGGAGAGCATAGTTGCAGCATTGAAGCCAAGGGGAAACCCGAGGTGGAGCACCAACTAGAGAGAATGCAGACACGAGTAGCGATAAATCAGATGAGAATTCTGATCGCCGTAAACCTAAGGATTCCTGGGGCAGGTTCGTCCTCCCAGGTTTAGCCGGGAGCTAAGGCCAGGCCGTAAGGCGTAGTCGATGCACAGAAGGTCAATATTCCTTCGCCGGGCTGGGGTTAGGTTAAGATGACGCAAGCACGGGAAAACGGGTTAAGTGACCGGATTCACAGCGCGGAATAATACCCGCGCGCTCCCGCAGACCCCTTGCCAAGAAAAGTCTTAACTACGCTCCCCAGTTCGCCCGTACCGTAAACCGACACAGGTGGGTGAGATGAGTATTCTAAGGCGCGCGAGAGAAACCTCTCTAAGGAACTAGGCAAAATAGCCCCGTAACTTCGGGAGAAGGGGTGCCGTCCGAAAGGACGGCCACAGTAAAGTGAGCTTTGCGACTGTTTACCAAAAGCATAGCGCTCTGCTAAGTTGTTAAAACAACGTATAGGGCGTGACACGTGACCAATGCGAAAAGATTAAGGCAACTTGTTAGGCGTTTTAGCAATAAAACGCCGAAGCTCGGAACCCAAGTCCTCGTGAATGTCGGCCGTAACTATAACGGTCCTAAGGTAGCGAAATTCCTTGTCGGGTAAGTTCCGACCTGCACGAATCGTGTAACGACAGAGCTGCTGTCTCGGAGAGGTTCTCGGCGAAACTGTAATGGCGGTGAAGATGCCGCCTGCCCGCAGAAGGACGGAAAGACCCTATGCACCTTTACTGTAAGCTCGTATTGTGTTCTTTTTAATGCTGCGTAGTGTAGGTGGGAGACATGGAAGTGAGCGTTTCGGCGCTCATGGAGTCGAAAGATGAAACACCACTCTTTGTTAAAAGGAATTCTAACCTGATACTGTGAAGCCAGTTCAGGGACAGTGCGTGCGGGTCAGTTTGACTGGGGCGGTTTCCTCCCAAAGAGTAACGGAGGAGCGCTAAGGTACACTCACCATGGTTGGCAACCATGATTTAGAGCGTATGGGTATAAGTGTGCTTAACTGCGAGACCCACAAGTCGAGCAGATGCGAAAGCAGGCCCAAATGATCCGATAGTAGAAAATGGAATTGCTATCGCTCATCGGACAAAAGGTACGCTAGGGATAACAGGCTGATCGAGTCCAAGAGTTCATATCGACGACTCGGTTTGGCACCTCGATGTCGGCTCGTCACAACCTGGGGCTGAAGAAGGTCCCAAGGGTTCGGCTGTTCGCCGATTAAAGTGGCACGCGAGCTGGGTTCAGAACGTCGTGAGACAGTTCGGTCCTTATCCTCTGTGGGCGTAGGAAACTTGAGGGGTTCATTCTCTAGTACGAGAGGACCGGGAATGACGCATTTCTGGTGTGGCAGTTATAACGCCAGTTGTAGCGCTGCGTAGCCATGTGCGGAAGAGATAAGCTCTGAAAGCATCTAAGAGCCAAGCTCCTCCCAAGATAAGGTTTCCCGAACGAAAGTTCCTGAAGGCCCCCGGCAGACTACCGGGTTGATAGGTCAGGCGTGTAAGCACAGCAATGTGTTTAGCGGACTGATACTAATAGGCCGTGAGGCTTGATCTAATAATAGAATCAGAAATGATTCAATTCTCTTCTTACATAAAGAAAAAGAGAGTCTCTATCAGTAAATTCAAATAAAACCCAAATCATCAATCTCCCTTTCCACACGTGCATGTACTTCAAAGAATAACCTTCACCAGTTTCCCCGGTGACTCTAAAGCAGTGGCCCGACCCGATCCCATCCCGAACTCGGCCGTCAAACGCTGCGTTGCCAATGGTAGTGCCTGTATAGCTTGTGCGAGAGTAGGTCGTTGCCGGGACTATTTTCAACTACTCAGGGCGTCTCTTCAAAGACGCCCTGTTTCCTTCACAACCAAATCCAAAAAAACTTCCTTGTCTTTTCAGCTTTGAGAGGGGCTTCTTTTGGCTGTTTTGTTTTGGAAGATGTTCTCTCCTTCTCTTGACTCCAATTTTCTTTTTTGCGATAATGCCTTCAGTGAATTTGGAGATAAAGCAGTGTCAATCTCAATTGAATCGGAGAGAATGTGCGAAAGAGTATTCTTTGGGGCGCTTTTCTGTTTCTATTCTCTAATCGCTATCGTGTCGACCTGAGTGGGGCCGACAGATGACTGACAACTAACAGGCAAGGTCGCAGGCAGGCAGGTTTGGCTGGCTTGGGGCTTTGCGAGATATGTGACTATGCGAAATAAAAGAGAATCTATAATGGTTGTTTCTTTGGCGCTTGCGCTCGGCCTGGGTGCCGCCGCGCAGGCGAGCTATGAAACGACCGTTTTGCTGCAGAATCCGGCAGCTTTTTATCGTTATAATACCACGCAGGAGGATTCAGAGACGGACCCGAATTTCGGGTTTTTGAATCTTCCCGGGGCGCAGTTCTATGATCAGTACACCCGTGGCGTAGAGGGGCCGAACTTGCCTGGCTTTGAGCCTGGCAATATGGCTGTCGAGTATACCGGCGGCAACAGCGTCTTGCCTTCGATGAATCTTCTGACGGAAGAGGCGACGATTTTGGCCTGGGTGAAGACTCCCGCGACGCATCCCAACTATGCGGGGCTGGTATTTAACCGCGGCGATGGTAACGGGACAATTACGGGGCTGGACCTCAAAGGGGCTGATACCTTCCAGTTGGGATACCACTGGAATAATGACCCCACCAGTTATGCCTATGTCTCGGGGCTGCTCGTGGAGCCGCTTGAGTGGAACCTGGTGGCGATGGTCGGCAATGCGGAGGGTGTGCGCCTCTACCGAGGCAACAGCAGCGGCTCGCTTGACAGCGTGCTGAATCCGGTCCCGTGCGCTCCTACTTACTTGAACGGTGTGATGCGTGTGGGCAGAGACCAGGATGCCGCCCGCATTCTTTCCTCGGCGGACCACCCGGCTTACATTGACGAGGTGGCGATCTTTGATCGTGCCCTGACTGAAGCCGATCTTCAATCGATTTACCGTTCCGCCCGTGGTGAGGCTTATGCTCCCAGCAGAGCAGCCATTATCCCTTCCGCGCCGAAGATGTTTGCGGGCGAGGGGAGCCTGGTGGTTCAGGGTGATGGCTCTTACAGCAGCGTGGAGTGGTACAAGGATGGTGAAAAGCTGGAAGCTGAAGGTCTGACCTTGAGCAATCCCGTGGCCGGCGCCTATACAGCGAAGCTGGTGAACTCGGCCGGAAGCTTTGAAAGCGCCCCTTTCACGGTTCTGGCAGCCAGTGCGCCGAGCGTGACTGAGCAGCCTGTTGCGGCCAGTCGTCATCCCTATGGCCGGGTGGATTTCTCGGTCGTAGCGGAGGGGAGCTTCCCGATGAGTTATCAATGGCAATTGAACGGCAAGGATATTGACGGAGCGACCTCCCGCACATTACGTCTGAGCTACCTGCAGAGAAACCAGTTTGGCACCTATACGGTTGTGATTACCAACGCCGAGGGCCAGACGACCAGTGCCGGGGCGGTATTGACGGAGGTGCCCGTGGAGCCTGATTCTTTTGCAGAGGCCATCATGGAGCGCAACCCGATCGCCTTCTTCCGCTTTGATGATACTTTGGACGATGCCGCCAGCGAGTATGACCAGTATGGTTACCCGATTACAGGCGTGGCCAGGGATTATGCCGGCGGCAATCATGGTCTCTATCATAATGTTTACACCTATAACCAGATTGAGGGGGCGATTGCCAAGGATAGCAGCAAGGCTTTGCACTTCGAGGGCTCTCAGGAGTATGGCGGCTGGGTATCGACCAGTTTGCAGGTCAATGACTATCCCGATGCCTTTACGGTGATGGGCTGGGTCCGTTTGAGCACGGCCTATGGCGACTACATGTCGACAAGTGTCGGCTACTTTGGGCAGAACGACGTGCTTGAGCTGGGCACCGGCGGCGGGACTCATGGCGGCTGGACCTCGGGCATTGGCTCGATCTATTCGCCGATTGATTTTGGAGATGGTGAGTGGGGGCTCTTTGTGATGACCTATGACGGAACCACGCTGACGCTTTATCTGGATGGTAAAGAGGCCGGCAGCCGGACGGGTGCCTCCAACTTCAACGTTTACCGCTACTACTTCAATATTGGCGGCGGCGGCGTTCGCAGCGACCCGGAAGTGAACATGGATTTCCTCACCGGTGACATTGACGACGTCGCGGTGTTCGATACGGCGATGACCCAGGACGACATTTTAGCCTTCTGGAACAAGGGCCAGTATGGTCCGGGCTCCGTGCCGGTTTTTACGACTCCGCCCCAGAGCATTCGGGTTTATGAGAATCCGGAGCTTACCCACACTTTTCAGGTGCTGGCTGGCGGTTCCGAGCCGATGAGCTACCAGTGGTACAAGGATGGAGCCGCCGTTGAAGGCGCGCAGGATCGTCGCCTGAGCGTTCCATTGAGCGCGGATGCGGCTGGCGATTATACAGTCGTCGCAAGCAACGCTTATGGCTCTGTGACCAGCCCCGTGGCGAAGATGACGCTTCTTGCCGAGCCCGCGCCAAACAGCTATGAAGGTCTGGTTTACGGGTTCAATCCCCATGCCTATTGGCGTCTTGGTGAGAGCAGCGGTGGTCTGGCTTATGAGCAGATTGGCGGCCGCAACGGTCTCTACACTGCGGACAATACGTTGGGCCGGCCGGGTGCTATCAAGGATGACCCTGATACATCGGCCTGGTTTGGCGGAGCAGAGCGTGTAATGGCGCCCAGCATGGATATTATCGATACCAGTGAAATAACGATGCTTGCCTGGATCAAATCCGAAGGGGAGATACCGCACTATGCGGGGGTGATCTTCAACCGTGGCGGCAGTGGTTCGGCCTCGGGTTTGGATATTGCACACGAGCAGGTTTGCTATCACTGGGCCGATACGCAGTACAGCTATCGCTCCGGTTTGTATCCGGAAAACGATGTCTGGAACCTGGTTGCCATAACGATTACGCCGACGGCCGGCAAGGCTTACCTGGGCGACAGCAAGGGTAACTTCACTGCCGCGACCAACGCCGTCGCGCACGTCACAGCCAATATCAACGCTGACATGCAGTTGGGGGGTGACCAGAACGTGGCGCGCCGCTTCAAGGGTGAAATCGACGAGGCGGTCATCTTCAGCCGCGCTTTGAGCTTTGCAGAGATTGAGCAGATTTACCGGATCGGTCTCTCGGGCTACAACACACCGCCACACTTCATTACGGAGCCGCTTGATTTTGAGGGCTTTGACGAAGACGTGGTCAGCTTGAGCGCAGCCGCTCTGGGTTCGCCGGAGATTGTCTATCAGTGGTACAGGGACGGAGAGCTGATTGAGGGGGCGACCTCTCAGAGCCTCACCTTCACCGGATTCGTGGAGGATAGCGGTGAGTATACCGTCGTGGCAACCAACCCGGCCGGCTCCACTACGAGCAGCGCGGCAAAGGTTACTTTGACCTATGCTCCTTACTCCGTGGACCTAAGCGATGGGCTTTTTGCTCACTTCAAGTTCGATAACAGCTATAACGATGTTACCGGCAACGGCAACGACCTGACCCCGGAGGGTGAGGTGCCGTTCGTGGAAGGCGTGCTTGGCAATGCCGTGAGCCTGGTTACTGACCCCGAGCTGGGTCTGCTCAACAGCCTGGCATTCTATAACGGCTTTGAGATCGGCAAGGAGCCTCTGACGGTCGCCTTTTGGACGAAGCTCTACGGAGCGCCGGCCGATGTGCCCTGGCTCTGCAACCGGGTGATCGGTTCGGGGCTTGATGGCGGCATCGCGCTGGCTCCACGCAGCGGGGCCAATGGCTGGTCCTTCTACCTGAAGGCTGATGACGGGGTGGTCTTTACCGATGCGGGCCTGAACGGTCCGGCGAACAGTCTGCCTTCAGAAGAGTGGCACCACCTGGTGTTTGTAATGGATCCGGTCAGCGAGACGATGAAAGTCTTCCTGGATGGGCAGGTGCCGACGGTAGTCGATATCAGCGCCATTGACTTTGAGAATGGAAGCCTCGACTCTTTTGGCACGATGAGAATCGGCCAGGATGGCGCCGGCGGCTATCTCTATGAAAGTCATTGGGATATGGATGATATGGGCATTTGGAAGAAGACTCTGAGCGACGCCGAGGCACGCGGTATCTACTCCGCTGGTCTCAACGGCTTCAGCTTCGACCAACTGCATCCAGATAACACGCCCCCAACGGTAGTGGTTCAGCCCAAGGGCTGCGAGCTCTACCAGAGCCCGACCAGGGCCTGGAGCATGAGCATCGAGGCCAGCGGTACCCAGCCGCGTGTGGTGACCTGGTACAAGGATGGCGAAGAATTCGCCAGCGGCAGAAGGAGCATCGAGATTCCTCTGCAGCCGGAGTTCGTCGGTGAATACCATGCGGTCGTGGAAAACGCCTACGGTTCGGCGACCTCTGAAGCTGCCACGGTGAGCCTGCGTGCGGTGACCCCTGGAAGCTACGAAGAATTCATCGTCGGTTTGGACCCCGTGGTCTACTACCGCTTTGAGGATGAAGTCTCCTCCGGCGCCGTGGCGCGGGATTATGCCAGCGGCCAGGATGGACGCTACTTTGGCGCGAACGAAGGAACCCAGATACCCTCTGGCATCTTTGGTGATGAGGGTGGCAAGGCGCTGCACTTTGATGGCGGCGTCAGTCAGACCTATGTTGGCACGACTTACCAGATGAATGATCTGGATGGTGGCTTCACGGTGCTGGGTTGGATTCGCCGCAGCCTGGAGTATGGACCTTACGGCTCTGCCGGCGGTTACTTCGGCCAGAATGACGTCGTTGAGACAGGCGATGCCAGCGATAAACGCATGGGCGGCTGGATATCAGGTCTGAGCGGCTCCCAGTATACGACGGTTCCGCATCCGGATGGCGAGTGGTCGCTTTTCGCGATCGCTTACAACGGCTCCGAGGCGAGGTACTACGCCAATGAAGTCCATTGGGGCACGGCGACCGGCAAGGCGAACTTCAACGTCGAGGACTACTACTTCAATATTGGCGGCGGCGGCGTCCGCAACCCGAGCGGAGACTTCTTCCTGGGCGATATTGACGAAGTGGCGGTCTTTGGCTACGGCTTGAGCCCCGAGCAGATTGAGGCTGTCTATCTGAAGGGAATCGGCAAGGAAGTGGGCCCAGTTGAGATGCCTGACCTGGGCTATATCCTGGGCGATACGCTCCTGCTGAGCTGGCCCACGACTGCGGGCGTGACTCTGGAGAGCGCGCCGACCGCTGAGGGTCCCTGGACAGCGATCACTGAAGGGATCGTGGATGAAGGCGGCGTGAGCAGCTACCAGACTACTCTGGGCGAAGCTGCCAGCTTCTTCAGACTCAAAGCCGGCGAATAACAACGGCTTGAACACTCTCTGAACTGGAGAGAACGAGACGGGGCGCGGGGTAAACACCTGCGCCCTACTCGATTTTACCCGCAGCCTCTACTCCTGCCTTCGCAGGGTAAGGAACCACGGATGAACACGAATAGACACGGATGTTTTTGATTGTGTTGGTTCAAACTGGCGTGCGAAATAAGATCAGTTGGCGTTTAAGCCAAAACAGATAGCAATTCCAAAGCCTCCTTCTCAAATCTGTGCGAATCTGCGTCATCTGCGGTTAAAACTTTGTCATCTGCGGTTTATTCTCTTCCTCGATATTTCCATTTCGGTGCGCTATTTTTGAGGTAATGAGCCTTTTGAACTATTAGGTATTTCCTAATAGTTGACTCAGAGGTAAGTTCTTCACACGGAAAAGCGCTTCTGCGGGGCGTTCTCAGTTTGGCATGGGGCACCCTCTTTCGGTGCGTTTTATTTTTGAGGCAATGCAGGGTAAAGAACCACGGATGGACACAGATAGACACGGATTTGAGAAGGAGCCTTTGGAATTGCTGTTTATTTTGACTTGAATGCCAACCTGTCTTATTTCTGACTCCAGTTTGAACCAATACAATCAAAAAAATCTGTGCGAATCTGCGTCATCTGCGGTTTATTCTCTTCCTCGATATTTCCATTTCGGTGCGCTATTTTTGAGGCAATGCGGGAAAACTATTCTGAAATAAAGAATTGAAAGGGGAGGGTGGATCGGTTATAATCTTAAGCTACGTGAATATGGCGGACCGTCTGGTACGGCTCTTGGGGTGAGGTAAATAAAGCGCACTTATCTGGATCAGATGGACCACCACTAAACCCGATGAAACTATGAATAGACGAGAATTTATTGCAGGCAGCGCGATAGCGGCTGCCGGTGTGGTGAGCGGGGTTTCCGCTCTGGCCCAGGGGACGCTCTCGATGAGAGGCGCCCCGACGGGTGCTCGCGGTCAAACGGGTAGAGCTCCCGGTGGCGCCGGTCGCTTTTCCCCTATCCGCAAAGCGGTCAGCCTGGGGATGATCTCCGGGGGGGGCTCCATTCTGGATAAGTTCAACGTGGCCAAAGAGTGCGGCATTGACGGACTGGAAGTCAACTGCCCGACCAGCGACGAGAATCTGAAGGAGCTGATCGAGGCCCGCAATGAGACGCGGCTGCAGATAGCGGGCATCATGTTTGCCGGCAACTGGTCGCAGAACCTGACCGATCATGACCCCGCCAAGCGCAAGGCGGCCGCCGAGGCGATTACCAAGGCGCTGGAGCAGGCCAATGAACTGGGGGCTCCGCACGTTTTGGTGGTGCCGGGCGTGGTCAATGCGCAGATGAGTTATGAGGATGCCTGGAAGAACTCGCTTGAAGAGCTGGTCAAGCTGGCGCCGGTGGCCGAGAGGAACCGCGTGAAGATCGGCATCGAGAACGTCTGGAACAGCTTCCTGCTGAGTCCGGTGGAGATGGCCTATTATCTGGACCAGGTCAACAGTCCCTGGGTGGGCTGCCTTTTTGATATTGGGAACATCGTCAATACGGGCTGGCCCGAGCATTGGATTCGGACCCTGAACCGCCGCATCGTGAACCTTCACATTAAGGGCTTTGACCGCAAGCTGGCCGACAGCAAAGGCAAATGGGCCGGGTTTGGCGTGAAGATGCAGGATGAAGGTGATTTCGACTGGGCGCCGGTCGCCAAAGCGCTGGTGGATGTCAATTACCGCGGTTGGCTGATTGCTGAAGTGGGCGGCGGCGACAAGGCAGTGATTCAAGATGTCTCTAACCGTCTTGATAAGATGGTGGAGCTGGTCCGCGCAGCCTCTTCCGACGCTTAGACTTAGACTTAGGATTACCATAAAACAACTCCATTTTGGGGAGTGGTTCCGTTTGGGGGCCGCTCCTCCGAATCGAACGCCCCGTACTTTGAACGGTCTCGGGGTAAGGGGATTGGACTATAGCAGGGGCATCCATGTTTCATCTTAAAACACCCAAAGGTCTTTCCAAGACAGAACTATACAAGTTTTTGGAAGAGCAGGCCCAGGCGCTGATTACCGGTGAGCTTGATTTCATTGCCAACTCGGCGAATCTCTGCTCGCTGCTCTGGCATTGTCTGCCTGATATCAACTGGGTGGGAGTCTATCGTCTGAAGCCCGAGGGGCTGGTGCTGGGCCCTTTCCAAGGCAAACCGGCCCGCACGCGCATCCCCCTGGGGCAGGGCGTTTGCGGCACGGTGGCCAAAGAGAACCGGAGCATTCTGGTGGCCGATGTGGAGAAGTTCCCGGGCCACATTGTCTGCGACCCTGCGTCACGCTCGGAGCTGGTGGTGCCGCTGCGGGTTTGCGAGGAGCTGGTAATCGGCGTTCTGGATTTGGATAGTCCCGTTGAAAACCGGTTTGATCTTGTGGATCAAGAGGCTATGGAGACGCTGGCAAGCATTCTGACCAGGCGCGTCTCCAGTTTGCTAAAAGGGGATTTATAAAATAAGCTGAAAAACGGGGTCCGGGTCTGAATAAGGCATACGGGAAAAGCGTCAAACCTTGGATTGAGGTGCAATCAATAGAGATGATTGGAATTAACGAGGGTTCTAAGGCAGGCCCGAACGGCATATCCTTTTGCGTTCGGCATTTTTTTTATTTTTTTGGTCTAAAGAGGCAGGCCGCTCTTTTGCTGCTGGTCCCTCTGGTAGTTTTATTGAACGGCTGCTCACCCAAGAATGCCGGTGCCGCCACCAAAAACAATGTCAGGGAGCCGGTTCCGGTTTTGGTGGCCGAGGCGGTTCAGAAGGATTTTGACCTTTATCTTTCGGCTTTCGGGCATGTCAGCTCCTATAACCGCGTGGCGGTGAAGCCGCGTGTGAGCGGCCATATCATCAGTGTACACTTTCAGGAGGGGCAGGATCTCGAGCAGGGCGAACTGCTCTTCAAGATCGACCCGCGCAAAACCGAGGCAAGCCTGGCCCAGGCGCAGGCGGCTCTGGCTCGCGACGAAGCCCGCCTGAGCAATGCCACCAACAACTTCGCGAGGGCCAGGGCGCTCTTTGAGCAATCGCTCATCTCCCAGGAGCAGATGGATAGCGTCACGACCGAGCTGCGCACGGCAGAGGCGACTGTTGCATTGGATCAGGCCTCCATACAGGATATCCTCCTCAACCTGGAGTTCTCCAGCGTCACCGCGCCGATTTCGGGCCGTGCAGGCTCCATACAGGTGAATGTCGGCAACCTGGTCTCGACCGGTTCTGATACATTGGTGACGATTAACGAGATTGACCCAATCAGCGTGGAGTTTTCCGTGGCCGAGCGGTTCATGCCGCAGATTCGGGCGATTCTGGATACGCCCGATGCGGTGGTGGATGTTTTTGATAACTCGACCGAGCGGAAGCTGGCTTCGGGCAAACTGGACTTCATGCAGAACTATGTGGACCGCTCAACCGGCATGATCGGGCTCTCGGCCCGTTTTGAGAATGCGAGCCACCGGCTCTGGCCAGGGCAGTTTGTCCGGGTGGTGATGCGGCTGGAGCGGATCGCCGATGCGGTGCAGGTTCCGGCGGTAGCGGTCCAGCGCGGCCAGAACTATCCCTTCGTTTTTGTCGTCGGTGCGGATCAGACCGTCGAGATGCGGGAGGTAAAGGTCGGTGAGCAGCGGGAGCTTGATGCGGTTATTGAAGAGGGACTGGCTGCGGGAGAGGTTGTCGTGACCGATGGCGTGTTGCGGCTCACGCCCGGCGCGCCGGTGATCATACATGCCTCACTGGATGACGCTGTGGAGTCGGCACTTGTCCAGGGAGGGGCTGCCAAAGGAAAAGCGAACGGGGAAAAAGCGAACCGATGACACTGCCAGCCCTTTGTATCCGCCGTCCGGTCATGACGACGCTGCTGATGGCGGCGATTATGATTTTTGGCATCATGGCCTATCGTCTGCTGCCGGTCAGCGATATGCCGACGGTGGATTACCCGACCATCAGCGTCAGCGCCCAGTTGACCGGTGCCAGCCCCGAAACCATGGCGGCGACGGTCGCCACCCCGCTGGAGCGGCAATTCTCGAGCATTGATGGCGTCGATTCCATTAACTCGGTCAGCTCCCAGGGGGATACGCGTATCACGATTCAATTTTCTCTGGAGCGCGATATCGATAGCGCCGCCCAGGATGTTCAGTCTGCCATCGCGCGAGTCCAGCGGCGTCTGCCCAAGGATATGAACACTCCCCCCTCCTACAACAAGCAGAACCCGGCCGATTGGCCTGTTCTCTTCATCAGCGTTCACTCTGATACGCTGCCGATGTATGAGGTCAATGAGTATGCGGAGAACATTTTGGGCCGGAGTCTGAGCATGGTGAGCGGCGTGGCGCAGGTCGGCGTCTGGGGCGGGCAGCGCTATGCGGTGCGCGTACAGTTGGACCCGGCGGCTTTGGCGGCCAAGGGGGTCAGTGTGGCGCAGGTCAATGAGGCGATCAATTCGGCCAACGTGAACCTGCCCAACGGTATCTTGCAGGGCGATGACCAGTCTTTCACGATCGAAGCCGAGGGACAACTGACCAGCGCGGAGTATTACCGCCCGCTCATCGTCTCCTATGAGAACGGCAACCCGATCCGGCTGGAGCAGTTGGGGCGCGTGCTGGATAGCGTCCAGAACGATAAGACCGCCAGTTGGTATAATCAGCGCCGCTCGATCGTGCTGGCCGTCTTCCGCCAGCCCGGGGTCAATACGGTGCAGTTGGTCGATGACGTTCGCGCAGCGCTGCCGGCTCTGCGGGCGCAAATCCCGCCCGCCGTTTCGGTGGACCCCTTCTTCGACCGCTCGCAGGTGATTCGGGAATCGGTTCGCGATGTGCAGTTTACGCTGAAACTGACCGTTTTCCTGGTCATCATGGTGATCTTCGTCTTCCTGAGGAATCTCTCCGCCACCCTGATTCCGACTCTGGCGATACCGCTCTCCATTGTCGGCACCTTTGCCGTGATGCATCACTTTGGCTATAGCCTGAACAACCTGACCCTGATGGCGTTGACGCTTAGTGTCGGCTTCGTGGTGGATGACGCCATCGTGATGCTGGAAAACATCATGCGGCATCGCGAGGCGGGGCTTTCCCGGCTGGAGGCCGCCTTCAAAGGCTCCAAAGAGATCGGCTTCACCATTATTTCCATTACGCTGAGCCTGGCCGCCGTCTTCATTCCCGTTCTTTTCATGGGGGGGCTTTTGGGGCGGCTTTTGCATGAGTTCGCCGTCACGATTATTTCGGCGGTTTTGATTTCCGGCTTCGTATCGCTGACCCTGACACCGCTCATGTGCAGCCGCTTTATCCGGCACGATGCCAATGAGAAGCAGAACCGGCTCTACCGCTGGATCGAGGCCGGCTTCCAGGCGATGGTTCACTTTTACAGCTCCACGCTCAAGGTGGTGTTCCGCCAGCGGATGGCGACTCTTCTCTTCACTTTTGGGTTGATCGGCGTCTCGGCCTGGCTTTTCATGGTGATCCCCAAGGGATTCTTCCCCAGTGAAGATACCGGCACGATGGATATTAACGTGGAGGGGGTGGAGGGCATCTCCTTTGAATCGATGCGTCGGCATGTACTGGCCCTGAACCAGATTGTGGGCGAGTGCCCCGAGGTCTTGAACTTTACGGCGAGCGTGAGCGGCGGGATGAGTTCCGGCAACAGTGCCCGCATCAATGTCCGCCTGAAGCCGATGCACGAGCGCAAAAAGCATGTGAGCCAGATCATTCAGGAGCTCCGGCCGAAGCTCTCGGCCGTGCCGGGAGTGAAGGTCTATATCTCCAATCCGCCCATTATCCGCATTGGTGGTCTGGCCAGTAAGAGCCTCTACCAGTATACGTTGCAGAGTGTCAGTTTGGAGGAGCTCTACCACTGGGCGCCGATTTTGCAGGAGAGGTTTGCCGAAATCGAAGGGGTGAAC
Source organism: Verrucomicrobiota bacterium (assembly GCA_019136955.1). GTDB lineage: Bacteria > Verrucomicrobiota > Verrucomicrobiia > Limisphaerales > UBA1412 > UBA1412. Next base: position 3,054 of record JAGVTF010000255.1, on the reverse strand, counting down.
GATATCGCCAGCGACCTTTTGATCAAGAACCCGCAGCTGAACGTCACCATTGACCGCGATAAGGTCGCCTCACTGGGGCTGACCGTTGACCAGGTGGAGAACGCCCTCTACAACGCCTATGGTACGCGACAGGTCTCCACGATCTACGGCTCTGTGGACCAGTACTACGTCCTGCTCGAGACTTTGCCCGAGCTGCAGCGCAACCCCGAAGCCCTGGAATCAATCTATATCCGCACCAGCTCCGGCGTACTGGTGCCGCTCAGCACCGTCGCCAGCTGGGAGCGCGGCTATGGACCGATGAGCGTGAGCCACTTTGGCCAACTGCCGGCCGTGACCCTCTCCTTCAACCTGGCCCCGGGTGTCGCTCTGGGGACCGTTGTGGACCAGATCGAGGCGCTCAGCCGCTCGCTCAATATGCCCAACAGCGTCACCGGCCGTTTTCAGGGTCAGGCGCAGGCGTTTCAGGCCTCCCTGCAGGGGATGGGGATGCTGCTCATTCTCTGCGTGGTCGTGATCTATATTATTTTAGGGGTTCTCTATGAGAGCTTTCTGCATCCGCTCACGATTCTTTCCGGTTTGCCGGCGGCCGGCTTTGGGGCTCTCATTACGCTCATGCTCTTTGGGCTGGACCTCAATATTTACGGCTTCGTGGGACTCATCATGCTGGTCGGGATCGTCAAGAAGAACGCCATCATGATGATCGATTTCGCACTGGAGGCTCAGCGTGGCGGCCTGCCGGCTGAGGAGGCGATTTTCCGCGGCTGCATCCTGCGCTTCCGGCCCATCATGATGACCACTCTGGCGGCCATCGCCGGAGCACTGCCGATTGCTTTTGGCTACGGCGTGGGCGGGGAAGCCCGTCAGCCGCTGGGGCTTTCGGTGGTTGGTGGACTCCTGGTGAGCCAGGTCATCACGCTCTACATTACGCCGATTATCTATCTTTACTTCGATAAGCTCCGGCAACTGGGCAAATCAAAAGAGGTTGAAGTACCGGCCCAAGTCGCGCTCGAAGTTAAATAAAAAATTTTTTAGTGGAAAATTCCGCCTGAAATTCCCATCCTTGAGAGGCGATGGATTATCTGGAGATCAAAGGCGGAAACCCGCTTCATGGTGAAGTCAGAATCAGCGGCTCCAAAAATGCGGTGCTGCCGATTCTGGCCGCTACTTTATTAACGGAAGAGCAATGCGTCATTCGGGGGATACCGGATTTGAGCGATGTGAAGCACATGGTCAAAATCCTGGAAGCCCTCGGCGCCAGTGTGGAGCTGACGGCGGATTCAATCACGGTGGAGGCGCGCCAGCTCACCCCGATTGGCGATTACGACATTATCCGCAAAATGCGCGGCTCTGTCTGCATCATGGGGCCGCTGCTGGGACGACTGCATGAGGCGAAGGTCTCGATGCCCGGCGGCTGCGTGATCGGCGCTCGGCCCATCAATCTGCATCTCTGGGGGTTCCGTTCGCTGGGCGCGGAGATTGATCTCAAGGAAGGCTATGTCATCGCCAAGGCTCCCGAGCTCAAGGGCCGGAGCATCTTCATGGGCGGGCGCAACGGCTCCACCGTCCTGGGGACCGCCAACGTGATGATGGCCGCCGTCCTGGCCAAAGGAGAAACCGTCATTGAATATGCCGCCTGTGAGCCCGAAATCAAAGACTTGGCCGATTTCCTCGTCAAAATGGGCGCCAATATCAAAGGCGCCGGCAGCCCGACCATCCGGATTCGCGGCGTGGAGAAGCTCCACGGCGCCGAACATACCGTCATACCGGACCGGGTCGAGGCGGCCACTTACGCCATGGCGGCTGCGGCTACCGATGGCGAGGTAACCCTCCTCAACACGGAGCCGGCCCACCTGCAGGCGATCTTCCACCAGCTCTATCAGGCCAATGTCTCCTGTACCGTCCGCGGCAAAGAGGTGACCATTCGCCGCAAGGGCCCGCTCAAACCGCTATCGGTTGCCACCCAGCCTTACCCGGGCTACCCGACCGATGCCCAGGCGCAGTTGATGGCCCTCATGACGCAGGCATCCGGCATCAGCATCATCACGGAGCGAATCTTTGAATCGCGCTTCATGCACGTCCCCGAGCTGGGCCGCCTGGGGGCGCGGATTGAGCTCGAAGGGGTGAGCGCCATCGTCGAGGGAGGCTTTGAGCTGCAGGGGGCGCATGTCATGTCGAGCGATCTGCGCGCTTCGGCCGCGCTGGTCATTGCCGGTCTGGTCGCCAAAAGCACCACCATCATCGCCCGCATTTACCATCTGGACCGCGGCTACGAGAAGATGGATGTCAAACTGCGCAAACTGGGAGCCGATATCAGCCGCTGGAATACCGATTCGAACTACCCCAACTACCGGCCAATTCCCTCTTCGCTGGCCCTTACGGACGAGTGATGCCGATTTTTTGACTGACCATGAGTAAACATCTGACACCGGCCTCCCTGCGGGCCAACATACCTCTGCCCGAATCCGCTGCCGAGCCGCCTGCCGTGCTGGCACCGGGGGCGGAGCTGACACTGGAGGTGAGCGATCTGGCCTTTGGCGGCGAGGGGGTCTGCCGCCTGGATAACTTCGTCATTTTCGTCCCTTTCGTGATCCCCGGGGAGAGAGTCACCGTCGAGGTCACCGAGCTCAAGCGGCAATATGCGCGCGCGCGGCTCCTCAAGGTGCTGGAGCCCTCGCCCGAGCGGGTCAAACCGCGCTGCAAATACTTTGGCGTCTGCGGCGGCTGCCAGTATCAGCACATCGAGTACGGGGCCCAGCTCAAGTATAAGCACAAGCAGATATGCGATATCTTCCAGCGTCTGGGTGGTTTTGAGGCGAGCACGGTCCTGCCGCCGCTCCCCAACCCGAGTCCCTGGAACTACCGCAACAGGGTCATGATCCGCAGCCAGTGGAATAAGCACATTCAGGGGCTCCATATCGGCTTCATACAGCATGATTGCGGGCTGGTGGTGGATGTGGAGGAGTGCGCGATTGCGGAGCCCGAGATCAACCGGCTCATCACCCATGTCCGTCAGAACCCCCCGCCGCGCGGCGGCCTCAAAGTCGTCCTGCGCAA
>JAGVTF010000162.1 GCA_019136955.1 Verrucomicrobiota bacterium | reverse complement strand
CACAATATCACCTGCCATTGCAGGGAGAGCTCGACGATGCGGCTGCCCCAACCCTCCATCCAGACCGGCACCCCCTTGTCCCCCAATACGGAATCCAGAAGGAACGCCACCGGCCACGGCTTGAGTATACTCACCGCCGTCCCCAACAGGAGCAGCAACAGGGCAAACAGAATCGCCCCTGCCTGTGAGCGGTAAAGCAAGAGAACTCTGTTCAGATTCCACCTCATTTGAGCGGCCTCACTCTGCACACGCCATCAAACATTCTCTGATGAAGGTAGTGTAAAGCGGCGCTCCGGGCAAGAGATTTCACCCCGCACGCCAAAAAAAGGAACGACGCAGCCTCCCCTTTGCGGCAAAAACCAGGAGCTTTCCCGTTTACGACTCTATTTTTGGGGACTCTGCTTTTCAGACGTCGAGGATGCGGAGCCCGATGAAGCCGAGGAGGCCGAGGAGGAAGCGGCGCCCGCGGATTCCTCCGCTTTGGGGGGAACTGACCTCTGATAGTCGGTATAGTAAAAGCCAGGCCCCTTGAATATGATCCCGGCTCCCACGCCAATCAGCCGCTTGACCGGCCCTTTGCACTTCTGGTCCGGGCAAATCTTGATCGGCTCTTCGCTCATCCGCTGAAACAACTCAAACTCTTTTCCGCATTTATGACAGACGTATTCGTAGGTAGGCATAATTTTTCTAACCCTGTTGTTCACAGAGTAACTCCGGCGGATGCTCCACAAACTCCCCCGACAAGTCAAGACTTATCTCCTTATTCACAAAGCTGTGTGAATAAGCAGAGCTTTCCTTCTTTTTCTGTGAATAACTTCAACCCCAAACCGGAGCTTTGAGCTTTACTTATAAGGCTTTTGCCTTTTTCATTCTCCTGTGTATTTGAAGAATCTGACAATACTCGGTTTCAAATCCTTCGCAGACAAAACCAGCCTGGATTTCCCCCAGGGCATTACCGCTATTGTCGGCCCCAACGGTTGCGGCAAGTCCAACGTCGCCGATTCCATCCGCTGGGTTCTGGGTGAGCAATCGGCCAAAGCGCTCCGCGGCGCCGAGATGGCCGACATCATCTTTAACGGCACCGAGACCCGCCGCCCGCTCTCCATGGCGGAGGTCTCGCTCACCATTGGCGACCTGGACCAGGAGCAGCTCCGAGCCGCGAACCTGGAGCTCCTCTTTAATGAAGTCACGGTAACGCGCCGGATTTTCCGCGACGGCACCAGCGAGTACTTCCTCAACAAAACCGCCTGCCGCCTCAAAGATATCCAGCAGCTCTTCCTGGGGACCGGCATCGGCAGGAGCAGCTACAGTATCATGGCGCAGGGGCACATCACGCAAATCTTGAGCAGACGCCCCGAGGACCGCCGAATCATCTTTGAAGAAGCCGCCGGAATCACACGCTTCAAAGCGCAGAAAAAAGAGGCCCTGCGCAAACTCGACCAAACCGAAATCAACCTGGGCAAAATCACCGAGACCATCCGCGAAATGAAGCGCCAGATCGGCTCGCTCCAGCGCCAGGCCGGCAAAGCGCGCCGCTTCAAAGCCGTGGCGGAGGACCTCCGTTTCCTCGAAACCCACTACTATCACCAGCTCCACCACCGGACTTCCGAGGAGCTCCAAACCCACCACCAGGAGGCGCGCAGGCTCGAAGGAGAAGTCAACCTGAGCCGGCAAGATATCCAGGCCCAGGAAGAACAGATACACCAGGCGCGCCAGGAGCTGAGCAAGCTCGAGGAAACCATCACCGGCCAACAACAGCAGAGCCGCGAAATGCGCGCCCAGGCCGATTCACTCCGCCAGCGGATGAAGTTCAACAGCGAGCGTATCCAGGAAAACAACCTCCGTCTGGAGAGCGCCTCGGAAGAAATCCGGACGGCCCTCGAAAAGAAGCTCACCGCCGAACAGGAAGCCCAGGAGCTGCAACTCTCCCTGCAAAGCGCCCGGCAGGAGCTCGAAAGTGCGCGCCAAACCCAGACCGAGCGCGCCGAAGCGCTCCAATCGCTGGAAACGACCCTCTCCACCCGCCAGAGCGCTCTGCGCAGCCTCCAAAACCAGCTCTCCGCCACCGCTCAGAAGCTCTCACGCCTCCGCTCCCAAATCAATACCCTCGATATCCAGAAACAGGGCAACCGCGTCCGAATCGAAAAACTCCAATCCGAAATCACCCAGAACCAGGAGGAGACCGCGCGGCTGGAAGAGAAGATACGGGACTTCAACCTGGTCGCCCAGAGCGATAAGGAAATCGGCGAAGAAAAACGCTCCCATCTCCAGAAGCTTCAGAGCGAGCTGGGAGAATATCAATCCCGGAGCTCGGCGCTCGGCAGGGAGCAGGAAGAGCTCTTCCGCCAAAGCGCCACCCGCAAATCACGCCTCAACGTCCTGGAGCAGCTCCAGTCCAGCCGCGAAGGCTTCGCCGCCGGTGCCGCCTCGCTCCTCAGAGAGAAATCCGGAGGGGTCTTGGGCGCGCTGGTGGATCAAATCCGTATCCCGGCCCCGCATGTCAACGCCGTCGAGACGCTTCTGGGGGCGCATCTGCAGATGGTCCTCTCCGAAAAGCCCGAGTCTGCCCACTCCATCCTGGAGTATCTGCGCAACAGCAAAAAAGGAACCGCCTCCATCGCCCCGCTCAACTGGGATTGGGAGGCACAGCCCAACTCGGCACCACCGTTGCCGGTCCTCGATTTCCCCAATACCGGCGCAAACCAGAGCCCTCCGCTCCGCGTGCTCGATATCGTGGAGGCCGATGAATCGCTCCGGCCGCTCCTGGAGCGCCTTCTGGCGGATGCCTGGATCGTCGCCAACCTTACCGAAGCGGCCCGGCTCTGGAGCCTCTGCCCCGGGCGCTGCGAATTCGTCACCCACTCCTGCGAGCTCCTCACCCGCAACGGTATCTTCGTTGGCGGCTCACGCAAAGAGCTCCCACCCTCCTCCTCCATTCTGGGACGCAAAAACGAAATCGCCGACCTCAAGACCGAAATCCAAAAAGAAGAGGCCCAAATCCAGAAAATCAAGGAGGAGCGCCAGAAACTGCTGGAGCGCCAGCAAAGCTCCCAGGAGAGCCTCCTCCAAATCCAGACCGAAATCCGTACCCACGAAATGGCGGCCGCCACTCGTCTGGGTGAGTTCCGCGCCCTGGAAAACGCCCTCCGCATCCAAAAACAGCGCGCCCAAACCCTCTCCCGCGAAGAAGCGCTCCTGGCTGCACGCGAGGAAGAGAGCTCCGCCCAGCGCCAACTCCTTTCCTCCCAGGTCGAGTCTGCCGAGGCCGAAGAAGAGACCGCCACTGCCGGCATCACCGAGCTCAACAGCGCCCTGGACCAGCTCCGCCAGGAACGCGACAGCGCCCACAACGCCCTGACCGAAATCAAAATCAGCCTGGCATCCAAAGAACAGTTCTCCAATACCCTCTCCCTCCAGAAGAACTCGCTCCAGAACCGCGTCGCCGAGCTCGAACGCCTCATCCAGACCCGCGAAAAGGAGATGGATGAACTCAACCGCAAAATCGGACTCTCCCAATCCGAAACCGAAGAGGCCAAACTCAAAACCGAATTCCTCTCCACCGAGCTCGATGAACTCAACCGGCAGATCACCGAGCTGCTCACACGGAAAAAATCGACACAGGCGGAGACCGAGCAGCGCGAGACCGACCTCAAAGGGCTCCGCAACAGCCTGCAGCAATCCGAAAAACAGCTCCAAACCCTCCACATCCTCATCACGCAGCGCCAGATGACCCTCGATAACATCGCCGCGCGCATGAGAGAGCGCTACCAGCTCGATATAGCCTCCTTTGTCACCGAGCCGTTCCTGGTGGAGGAGAACGGAGAGGGGGTCCAGATATTCCGCCAAAACGATCCACTCCCGGCCACACCCGACGCACCGGCCACACCGGAGGCGGAGCAGGCCCCGGCGCTGGATTGGGAAAATATCCACTCCCTCATCCAGAAGCTCCAGGAGCGAATCGACCAGATGGGCCCCGTCAACATGGTCGCCATCGAAGAATATGAAGAGCTTGAGCAACGCTACAACTTCATGACCTCCCAGCAGGATGACATGGTTAAGGCCAAAGCGCAGCTCCTGGAAATCGTCAGCAAGATCAACCGGCAAACCCGCCAGATGTTCCTCGAGACGTTTGAAAAAATCCGCCACCACTTCCGCGACATGTTCAGCACCTTCTTCCAGGGGGGCCATGCGGAGCTGAGCCTGGTAGATGAGCGCGACGTCCTGGAGTCGGGCATCGAGATCGTGGCGCGGCCGCCGGGCAAACAGCTCAAAACGGTAGCCCTCCTCTCCGGCGGGGAGCAGACCATGACCGCCGTGGCGCTGCTTTTCGCCATCTACCAGGTACGCCCCTCGCCGTTCTGCGTACTGGATGAGCTCGATGCCTCCCTGGATGAGGCCAATGTCGGCCGCTTCGTAACGGTTCTGAAGCGGTTCCTCGATGCCTCCCAGTTCATCGTGATCACCCACAACAAGCAGACGATCGCCGCGGCGAACTGCATCCACGGCGTCACCATGCCCGAGCGCGGCGTCACCAGGATGATCAGCATGAAATTCCGCGACGCGCATCTGGAGCCCGCTTTGACGGAGAATTAAACCCGTCTCCCGCGGAAAATCGAAGTTTTAACCGCAGATTACGCAGATGGGCGCAGATTTTTAAAGGGACTGACCGAATGCGTTTCTATTTTCACTGGCGTGAATCAATTTCTTCTGCACCCCGCAGGGTGCAGCAAATCTGAGGTATGCGGAGCATACCCGGCCCATAGCCCAGGGTCGCAGACCCCGGGGAACCATCCACCCCACGACCCCGTCAAGCCTGAGTATTATTGTCCACAGTGCGAACAAGCACAGCTTTCGTAGTTTCTTCCGTAAGTGAAACTTAACTTTTCTTTATTA
>JAGVTF010000211.1 GCA_019136955.1 Verrucomicrobiota bacterium | reverse complement strand
TGCTGTTGGCTGGGCCAGGGGAAAGCCTTTGCCTGCTTGCCGGTGGAGTAATTCCCCGTAATAGGGGTGAAAAACTTCAAGAAAGGGAGGTAGTCATAAAGCGGGACATATTCTCCAAAAATAACCAGGTGTCTCTTTGCATAGCGCTCAATGAGGTTTCCCTCTTCATCCATCAGGAAGGCGCAGTTCAGATACCGGTTTTTTTCGGGATTTTTTGGGTCGGGCTCTATATCATCTGAACAAAAAATAATGGGAGCTCGCAAATCAACGGCCAGTTGGCTTATCTGTTTGGAGACTTCCAAGTCGTAGCGAATGTAGCCCGGAACGGCGGCTTCAGGCCAAACAAGAAGGTCAATGTGGTTGGTTTCCACAAGGTCTCTTGTGGTTTGGAGGAGCTCCTGAAAACGTTTTTCATTTATCTCCGAATCCCAAAGAAGTGTCTGCGGGATGCCTGGTTGAATCAGGGCAATGGAGAACTTCATTTGAGTCTGGCTGAGAGAGAGGTGGCTCTTCTTTTTGACGGAGTGGCTCCCCCAGGCAATTAAGAGGCAGAGGAGCAGGAGCCAAAAAACTCCCTCTTTGAAGTAACGGGTTGAAAAGAGGCCCAGAAAGCGCTCCCGCATATCTTCCTTTAGCGCACCACTGCTTTTGAGTGAGTAAATCCAGTCGCAGGCTCCCATGATCCAGGATATGGAGAAGGCGACCATGAGGAACGAGATACCATAAACGCCGCTCCAGGAAGCCATCTGGGCCAGGGGGATATTCTCGTACTGAGAAACGCCGAGCATGTTCCAGGCAAAGCCGCTGAAGAGCCATCCGCGTACCCACTCCAGAGCGATCCACACAGAAGCGCCAAAGAGAGAGAGCCGGAAGAGCCGCATTCTATTGGCCGCCCTTTGGAGGAGCCAGCTCCAGAGCCCCATGTAGCAGGCCAGGTAAGCGCTTAGCGAGAGCCACCCCAGAATGGCACCACTGGGGAAAGGCATAAAAAGGAGCCATCGTAAAGTGAGAAGCCAAAAAGAGAAGCCAGCAATCCAGCCCAACCTGAAAGCGGGAATGGAAGCGCTATGTTGAAAAAGGGTTGAGGCAGGTTTTGGCTCGCAAAGTGGCCCGCCGCGTATGAGAAGGAGAGCCAGGAGGCCCGGAGCCACCCATCCCAAACTGGCAGCTCCAGGAGACGGAAAGGCAAACCCTAATAGCAGCCCGATGAAGACAGCGGCCAACGTAAGCTTGGAGGGAATGAAAATCGAGCGACTTAACTTCATATTCTGAAAATCTGGCCCAACTTCTTGCCCATACATTTAGAGGCAATCCAGAGGCTGATAATTAAAATAAGCATCCCCAGCACGCCCAGAGCGCAGGTATAGGCGGGGGCCTGAGGTTCTATGCGGGAAATGAGATCCCACATTAGCTTGGTGATCGGGTAGAACGGCTCGCGAGTGGCCAGAATCAGACTATCGCTCACCTCCAGAACAGCAAAGCAGAAGGTAAGAATAAAACCGCCGATGAGATGGCCTAAAATCAACGGCAGTGTGATTTTGCGCAGCGTTCGGATAGGGGAGGCCCCCAGTCCGGTACTGGCTTCCTGAAGCGTAATGCTTGCCTGCTGAAAGCCTGCTACGGCTGCCCGCACCATGTAAGGCAGGCGACGGATGCTATAGCTGATAATGAGCAGAATGACCGGGTTGACCCGTGGATTAAGCCAGGGAATGTTCACATCAAAAGCCGCCATATAGCCGAAGGCCAGCACAAGGCCCGGCAGCGCCAGCGGCAGCATTGCCAGTGTATCCAAAAGCCAGCCATACCTTGCCTGAGAGCGAGTAATCACCCAGGCAATCCCCACACCGAAAACGACATCTATCATGGCGCTGAGTGAGCTGTAATAGAGACTGTTGCGGATGCTGCTCACACTGAGAGAGTGAGAGGCAAGGAAAGTATAATTTTCAAAAGTCCAGTTTACCGGCAAGACGCTCATGAACCAGGGGCCGGCAAATGATTGCAAAATCACCATTATATTGGGGATTGCGGCCAGAAAAATAATAAAAGCGAAGAAGAGGTAAAAAAACAGCTTTTGTCTCTGGCTGGCCTGCACTTCAAAGCCGCCCGTGTGACCGCTTCTGGAGACTGCTTCATAGCTCCTCTTCATGAAGAGGGCTCGTGCAACGATGAAAAGCAGGGCTGTCACCAGCAATGTAAAGATAACGAGTGTAAAGCCGATAGGGTTTGTATTCATATCGCTGATTCCATCAAAAATTTGCACGGGAATGCAGCGGGTGAAGTTAAACATCAGCGGAGTGCCCAGATCGGTCAAAGAGCCGATAAACACAATGAAGGAGCCTCCAAAAAGCCCTGGGATAATCAAAGGCAGGGTGACCGAGCGGAGAGTTTTCCAGCCAGAGGCACCCATATTCTGGGACGCTTCACGAAGAGATGGGTCCAAAGTGGACATGGAGGCCGAAAGATTCAGGTATAAAATGGGGTAAAGATGCAGCGCCTGCAAAGTTACAATACCCGCGACACCACCCATTCCAAGCCAGTTGATGGGTTGGTCATAGCCCAAAACACCGATCTTCATTAGAAAGCTGTTCAATACTCCGTACTTGGAAAGTATCTGCTGCAATCCGATGGCCCCGACAAATGGGGGCATCACCATCGGCAGCAGCAGGAGTGCGCTGAGGAGAGATTTGCCCGGGAAAACATAGCGCGTCATGATGTGCGCCATCGGCAAAGCCAAAAGGAAAGCTCCTGCCGTGGCTGCCAGGGCGATCAGAAAGCTATTGATACAGGCCTCCCTGATGAGGGGACTCGATAGAAGAATACTAAAATATTGTAAGGAGAAGCCTTCGGTGCCAGAGAAAGCACCGCTCAGCATTACCCAGACCGGATAAACCAAAAACAGCCCCAGATAACCGAACATGGCGACCATAACCAGCGGAGCCAAAAAACGTTCAGTAAGGGGTGTGCCAGGGCGGGCTGCCCCGGTTTTTATGATTTCTATAGGTTTATCGGTCAAAGAATGGGTTCTTGGCAGAGATGGAAACAGGGATTCCCAGCAGGATTTTGTGAAGATCACCCAAAATTTTCATCTCCATTGATGCCATGCCAACTGAATACATCACGCGGCAATCTGCACGACAATCGGCAGCGATGCCGACAGCAGAGCCAACGGCAATTCCCAGGTCAATTGTATTAAAAGCACATGGGGCAGAAGGAACCTGCATCTTCGCCTTACAGTTTTCAAACCCGCAGAGACCACAAAAAGTGAGCATGGCAGGCAGGACGGAGGTGCCGATCAAAAGCAGAGCCTGGCTCTTGCGGATACATTGCGCATCGCGTTCAAAAGAGGGCAGGGAGTTTCTGCGTGAGATTTCAGCCATCTTGTCTGCAACCTTCTGGAGGTCCTCACCGCTCACAATAGCGATTTTTAAACTGTCACGTCCTCTGGTTTTCGGTGCTGTGCGGGCGGCTGTAGCCATTTTTTCCGCAATTTCCAATGCCGCCTTTTTGCGAATACTTTCTTCTGTTTGAATCATATGCAAGTATCTTCTTTTATTGTTTGGCTGAGGGAAGGCGGATAGTTTTGATTATAAAACTTATTATTGAATCTGCCCCTGCAGGTATCACGCCTATATACGTTCCTCCCCATTCACAGCAGAAGGGATTATAGCGTTTTGGGAGACAAAAAATCAAGATGACAAACAGTTTTTCTTGTTTTGACTGTTGCTTTGTGGAGTCGCAGGAATCTGTGCGAAGAAAAGGTGCTTTTGCTGTGGCCCGCAGTAATTGCCAATAAGAGGCTAGATCGCGACCGGGGCTTTGATGGCAGGATGAGGATCATAACCCTCCAGAGAAAAGTCTTCATAACAAAAGTCATGAATACTTTTTCTTTCAGTATTAAGCTTCATCACCGGCAGTGGGCGAAAATCACGGCTCATCTGCAGCTTCACCTGTTCCATGTGGTTTTCGTAAAGGTGAATATCCCCAAAAGTGTGGATGAACTCAGCCGGCTTTAAGCCTGTTATCTGTGCGACCATCAGAGTCAGGAGAGCATAAGAGGCGATGTTGAAAGGGACGCCCAAAAAAAGATCAGCACTGCGTTGATAGAGCTGGCAGCTTAGCCGGTCAGCGTGGACGCTAAACTGAAAAAACGCATGGCAGGGGGGGAGCGCCATTTGCTCGAGCTCGCCCGGGTTCCAGGCGGTGACAATCAAGCGTCGGCTCGTGGGGTCTTTCTTGATCTGCTCAATCACCGTATCAATCTGATGGATGGATTTGCCTTCTGGTGTACGCCAATCACACCACTGGGCGCCATATATCCTGCCCAGGTCTCCATCGGGCCTTGCCCACTCATCCCAGATAGTTACCCTATTATCATGCAGGTATTGAACGTTAGTATCACCACGGAGAAACCAGAGTAACTCATGAATAATAGAGCGCAGGTGAACCTTTTTAGTGGTAAGCAGAGGGAAGGTTTCTGCCAGCGGAAAACGAGCCTGGGCACCGAAGTAAGATTTCGTTTTAACTCCAGTTCGGTTGGAGGTCCATGTTCCTTTATCCAAGACGAGCTTCAGAAGATCATGGTATTGCTGCATAGTGAACGAGAGTAAACGATTTCAAAAAAAAGAGCGGTCATTTAATAGCCGCCCTTCTTGTTTTAGCTGGAGCCTAGGCGCGCTCCATATACTTGCCGGTTCGGGTATCGATTTTGATTTTTTCGCCGGTTTTAATAAACAGGGGAGCCTGTACGTTGATGCCGGTTTCCAGCGTCACGGTCTTCATCACGTTGTTGGCAGAATCACCACGAATGCCCTCAGGAGCATCGGTAACCAGCAGCGCAACAGACGTAGGAAGCTCAATTCCAACGACCTTGCCATCTACGAAGGTGATGGTTGCCAGTGAGTTTTCGGTC
>JAGVTF010000096.1 GCA_019136955.1 Verrucomicrobiota bacterium | reverse complement strand
TTCCCGATTGGCGGGGTGGCGGCGTTTGACCTGGATGAAGGGGTGATCTCCCCGGGCGGGGTCGGCTATGACATTAACTGCGGGGTGCGGCTTCTCGCCACCGGACTGGAGCTCAAAGAGGTGAACCGCCGGCTGCGGGAGCTGGTGGAGCAGCTCTTCCGCGACGTGCCGACGGGGGTCGGCTCTTCGGGGGTTCTGAGCGTGAGCCAGCGTGAGCTCGAAGATGTGGTCCGGCAGGGGGCGCGCTGGGCGGTCGGCCGCGGCTACGGAAGCGAGAGCGACCTGGAATTCATCGAAGAAGGGGGGATGGTGCGCGAAACCAACGTGGAGGCGGTGACGCCGCGCTCCTGGAAGCGGGGCAAGGAGCAGCTCGGCACTCTGGGCTCGGGCAATCACTTCCTGGAAATCGGCTACGTGGACGAGGTCTATGATTTCAAGGCGGCGGAGGCTTTCGGGCTACGGGAGAACCAGGTGACCTTGATGGTGCACTGCGGCTCGCGCGGCTTTGGCTATCAGATTTGCGATGATTACCTGAGAGAGTTGGAATCCACCGGCGAGAAATACGGAATAGAAATTCCGGAGCGCCAGTTGGTCTGCGCGCCTTTCAAATCCGAGGAGGGGCAGGCCTATTTCCATGCGATGAACTGTGCCGTCAACTACGCTTTCGCCAATCGGCAGGTGATTGCCAGCCTGGCGGGGCGGGCTCTGAAGAAGGCGCTGGGGCTGAGCGATGCGGAGCTGGGCTTGCGGACGGTTTACGAGGTGGCGCACAACATCGCCAAGGTGGAGACTCATGCCTATGAAGGCCAGAGCCGCCAGCTTTGCGTTCACCGCAAAGGGGCGACCCGCGCTTTTGCCGCGGGGCATGAGGAGGTGCCGAGCCGGTATCGGGCCATTGGCCAGCCGGTATTGGTTCCGGGCGATATGGGGCGCGCCTCTTACGTGGTCTGTGGGACGGAGAAGGCGATGAAGAGCGCTTTTGGCAGCTCATGCCACGGGGCGGGGCGGCGGATGAGCCGTACCCGTGCGGAAAAGAGCGCCCATGGACGCGATATCGCCGCAGAGCTGCTCAAGAGAGGGGTCGTCGTCCGTGGCCAGAGCCGCAAGACGCTGGCCGAGGAGCTGCCCGAGGCTTACAAAGATGTCAGCCAGGTGGTGGAAGCGTGCAAGACGGCCGGAATCGCCACCAAAGTCGTCCGGCTGCGGCCCATCGGCTGCGTGAAAGGATAAGGTCTAAGGCCAGAGGTGTTACCGTAACGGCGGTTGCTATGCCTGTTCGTAGGGGTCGCAGCCGCTGCAGCAATAGGTGCAGATTTTCTCCGGGGGCAGGTCGATCGCCTTGAGGAGGCCCTCCAATGTTTGGAATTCAAGCGAGGTTGCCCCGATGATTTTGCGGATGACATCGACCATGTTTTTATAATTCTCGGATTCGGGGTCGCGGTAGCTGGCGATATCGGGGGTCGGGTTATTCGGCTCAAGCTCGTTGATGGCTCGGCGGGTAATCAGGTCAAAATCGGTTTTGGAGCGGCTGAAATTGAGGTAGGGGCAGCCGTAGAGCAGGGGCGGGCAGGCGATGCGCATATGGACCTCCTGGGCGCCGATGGTCCGGAGCCGGTAGATGATGTTGCGCAGTTGGGTGCCGCGGACGATTGAATCATCGCAGAAGAGGAGCCGGCGGTCTTTGATCAACTCCTCGACCGGAATCAGCTTCATTTTGGAGATCAGGTCCCGCAGTGAGCGCTCCGGCGGCATGAAACTGCGCGACCAGGTGGGAGTATACTTGACCAGCGCTCGGCCCAGAGAGTTGCCCGAAGAATTGGAATAGCCGATGGCGTAGCCGACGCCCGAATCAGGCACGCCGCAGACCAGGTCGACGGTCGGCTGCGGTCGGTTCTTGTGGAGGATGGCCCCGTTATCGCAGCGGAAGACTTCGGCGTTTTTGCCTTCGTAGGTGGAGGAGGGGTAGCCGTAATAGACCCAGAGGAAGGAGCAGACCTGCATCTCTTTGCGCGGCGGGCGCAGCTCGGTAATCGTTTCGGCGGTCAGCTTGACGACCTGCCCGGGCCCGAGCTCCATCTCCATCTTGAGTCCCAGGTTCAGGAAGGCGGCATCCTCCATCGTGACGGCCGTGGAATCGTGAGATTTGCCGATAAAGACGGGTGTGCGTCCGTAGCGGTCCCGAGCCGCGTAGAGGACGCCATCGCACATGATTAGAATCGACATGGAGCCTTTGATCTTGGAGGCCGCGTATTCGATGCCCTCTTCAAAGGTGGTCTTCTGGTTGATCAGCGTGGCGATCAGTTCGGTCGGGTTAATGATGCCGCCGCTCATGGCCAGGTAGTGGCCCGAGTGGTGGTTGCTAAAGGAATCGGTGACCAGTTTTTCGAGGTTATTGATTTTGCCGACCGTCACGATGGAGTAGGTCCCCAGGCGCGAGTGTACCGTCAGCGGCTGGTCATCGTAATCGCTGATCACGCCAATCCCGCACTGGCTCTTGAGCTTATCCATGTGGCCCTCGAACTTCGCGCGGAACTGCGACGTGGTAATGTCGTGAATAATCGCCAGGATACGGCCCTCACCATCGGTGACAGCCATACCGCCTCTTTTGGAGCCCAGGTGAGAATGATAATCGGTTCCGTAAAAAAGGGACCTGCTTGATTCTTTCCTGGAGACTACGCCAAAAAAACCACCCATATTTTCTGATATTCCTTATTGTTTACTCTATTGCGCCGGCAGTGCCGGCAGCGGCCATTGGCGGCAGAGCAGCCTCCCTCTCTGTGGCTGCAACGCCGTGCACGGCTATTTATTGTTTACTGGGATTGAAGTTTTTCAAACTGCTGCGAGAGGAATTGAAGTAATTTGGTCAAACCTTGTTGCGCCTCCGAGGCGGGGAGCGAATCCGCTATCTGGAAGGCGACCCCCATCTCGCTTTGAGCGGTGGAGATGCAGCTCTCTAAAATGGAGTACTTCTTCAGGAAGGGGAGGAGCTGGCTGCCGCGCTCCAGAGCGCCATTGCCGAGGATTGTACTGATTTGCCTCTGCTCCATGGTGTTGGCTTCCTGCAAAAGGAGGAGAACCGGCAGCGTCTGCTTGCCCGAGGAGAGATCGGTGCCGAGCGACTTGCCGGAAAACTGCTCCGTGGAGAAGATATCGACGCAGTCATCGTAAATCTGGTAGGAGGTTCCGAGCGCCAGTCCATATTGGCGCAGCTCCAGAGCCCTCTGGGCCGAGGCCCCGGCAAAGAGAGCGCCGAGCTCTGCCGCCAGAGCGAAAAGCTCACCCGTCTTGAGGGCGATCATCTTGAAATACCCCTCCAGAGTGGGGACTTTATCGGCATGGAGCGACTGGAGCGTCTCACCAATGCAGACGCAGCGCGCGCTGGAAAGCAGCTTGTGCGAGACATCCTGATTGCCCAGATGCAGGGAGAGAAACGCCGCCTGAGAAAGGATGCAATCGCCCAGGAGCACCGCCGTCCGGTTGCCCCAGCGGCGTGAGAGGGTCGGCTGTTTGCGGCGGGTTTCGGCTTCGTCGATCACGTCATCGTGAATCAGGCTGGCCAGGTGGATCATCTCCACGACGGTGGCCGCCTTGACGGCGTACTCATTAAAGCTGCCGCTGGAAAAACCGCATAGCGCGAAGACAGCCGGCCGAAGAAGCTTGCCCTGGCCCGAAAGGGCATAGGCGGATATCTCAGAAAGCTCAGCGATAAAGGATTGTGACTGGCCAGAGAGTTCACACCGGACCGATTCCAGAAAGGGCTCAACACACGCCGCAACATCTTCCCACTGAATCGCAACATGTGTTTTGTCAAGGTATGGCTCTTTTTCAAACGCCAATTGTGCCTGTGCCGACAACATGCGCCTTCAATGTATCCGCAAGATGGCGGCAAGTCAAACGGTTTTGCCCATTCATTTTCGGCACCCCCTCCCGCCCCTGAAGTGAGCAAATGGCAGCCCTGCAAAGCGTCTTCACCCCACCCGGGCGCCAGACGCCATCCCACGGTTCGGAGCGTAGCCCCCGCGGCAAAGAAGCCGAAAAACCGCTTCCAACCCCAACGAGATCGACCCGCGATACATCCCGGGACAAAAACCCGTTTTGACTTGATCGTTAAGCGAGGCCTGTTAAGGTCTGAAATCGAAAATTTTCTCAAAATTTGTTTGCAATAATTTCTCGATTTAATAACCTTGTTCCAAGGTAAAGAGATTTTTATGAACGATAAAGCCGAAAAAACGGTTCAAAGTATGAGGGGCAATTCTCCGCAAAGGTGCGGATGGCTGTTGGGGATTATGAGTATCCTGCTTCTGTTTTGTATGCAGCCGCTGCTCTCGGCCAAGACGCTTTTGGAGCAGTATCTCAACTGTGATGGATTCGAAGAGTTCGTGTTCCATATCGAGATACCGGGAAAGACAAATCAAAACCATTATTTTTGCGGGAGTTATCAAAATGGAAATTATCTTTTAATCCGTTCGGCACAATGGCTTGGTGGAATTCCTGATACATTAAAAACGGATTCTTCCGGCCTTTCCACCTCGATTCATTTTGATCAAACATGGTGGGTAATCAACACCGATTTTTCAGGTTATGATCGAAAGATTTGGGAAGATAAGGGACTGGTTGAGGAAAAGGGGAATGAAGTTGAGAGAGAGTGTTTGGGAGATTTGTGTACTTTACGTGAAACATTGTTGAATTATGGCCTGGGTCATTCTGCCTGGAATGATTTGAATCCGGATCAAGGAACGTACACAAATGAATTTTCTCAGGCTATTGTCGATTATGCTATTGTCGAGAAAACAAAAAACGGTATGCCGAAAGTAATTCATGCTCATTTTACAGATATTGAGGGAGTTATCCCCAATGCAACGTGGAAAAGAGTGATAGAATACACACTAAGAGAAGATAATTTAGAAACACCTCT
>JAGVTF010000099.1 GCA_019136955.1 Verrucomicrobiota bacterium | reverse complement strand
CGAAATATAAACGAATTGCAACGTGACTGCTCTGCTGACAACGACGGATAAGACTAATGCTCCGGTGCGCTCGTATACGTGGGGATTGGATGCCAGTGGGAGTATGCAGGGAGCCGGGGGAGTCGGAGGGCTGCTGATGGTGAATGCAGGAACCAACGCAGTTCATTTCCCGGCGTATGATCTCAATGGGAACGTGATGGGGCTGGTCAATGCCGCCAACGGGAATATCTCGTCAAAATATGAGTACGGGCCCTTTGGTGAAGTTTTCTGCTCGGTGGGCTTTGTTGTAAGGAAACACTTCTCTAATGCGCATTTTTTAACCGCAGATTACGCAGATTTGCACAGATTTTTTAGGAAGGGAATGGCCAGATGCGACCCCTCCGGGGTCGTGTGGGGATTTTTCTCTCATCCTTACCAGGGGTCTGAAGACCCCTGGCTATGTGCTCGGTATGCTCCGCATACCTTAATAATGTGCATCCTGCCGGATGCGGGGGAAACGCCATTCAACCAAAATGGAAAATATCTGCCCGTACCCATCTGTTTTCCAATTCGATGCAACGCCAAGCCTAATTCGATGCAACGCGTAAAATCGCATCCCATTACCCATTTAAAAATCTGTGCAAATCTGCGTAATCTGCGGTTAAAAAATGCAGTTAAATAATCTTGCATCCTGGCGGATGCGGGGGAAACACCCTCCCAACTAAAAAGGAAAATCGGGAAAATCTTGCTTTTCAATCCTCTTTTTGCTATATCTGGTGATGGCTTTTATTTAAACAATCTTATTTCTTGTACGCCGTTATGAAAAGAAAATTCTTCCTGAACTCCGTAAGCGCTCTTCTGGGCACCATCACCCTGGCCTTCCTGCTGAGCGCACCCCAGTCACAAGCCGCCGTGGGCGACGTCTTCACGGACAACAAACTCAAATACACCGTTCTGAGCGAAAAGGGCACGACCGGCACCGTCTCGGTGGGCCAACGAACCGACGTCAGCCTCTCGGGAGTGCTGGAGATTCCCGGCTCGGTCTACCACCGCTCGGTGACCTATACCGTGAGCGTCATCGCCGAGGGAGCGTTCTACAGGTGCGCCGAACTGGGGGTTGTCACGATTCCCGCCAGCGTCACCACTCTTGGCAACGGGGCGTTCTATGACTGCTCCGGCATGACGAGCGTCACGATCCCCGAGGGCGTGACCCGCTTCGGGGATTGGGCGTTCGCCAATTGCTACAATCTGGCCAGCGTCACCATTCCCGACAGCATGATCCATATGGGAGATTACCCGTTCTATGACTGCCGCAGTCTGACGGAGATCGTGGTTGGAAGCAATAACCCCATTTTCAGCAGTCTGCAGGGGGTTCTCTTCAATAAAGAGCAGACCATTCTGCTTCAATGCCCCGGCGGAAAAAGCGGCGCCTATACGGTCCCGGGCAGCGTCACCACGATTGCGGACTATGCGTTCGAGGAATGCGGCTGGCTGACGAAGGTGGTCATCCCCGACAGCGTCACAAGCATCGGAGTGGATGCCTTCTACGGATGCTTCATCCTGGAGGAGATCGTGGTCGGAAATAATAACCCCATTTTCAGCAGCCTGGACGGGGTTCTCTTCACTAAAGACCGGACGGCGCTGCTTCTATGCCCCGAGGGTAAAAACGGCGACTATACGGTCCCGGGCGGCGTCACCACGATTGCGGATTACGCATTCAGCAATTGCGAGTTTCTGACGGGCGTGGTGACCGGCGACAGCGTCACCGAGATCGGGGCGAATGCGTTCTATTATTGCAGCAGCCTGATGAATGTCGTGATCGGCAATGGCGTCACCGATATTGGAGACAACGCTTTCTCCAACTGCACCACTCTGATGAATCTCACAATCGGCAACAGCGTGACCCGCATCGGAGATTATGCGTTCACGGTTTGCTACAGCCTGAGGAGCGTCACGATCCCCGAGGGGGTGACCCACATCGGCGATTTCGCCTTCTCTCTTTGCTACGACCTGGAAAAGGTCACGATTCCCGACAGCCTCTCCAGTATGGGAGAGGGTGCATTCCGGTATTGCAGCAATCTCAAAGAGATCACGATTCCCGACGGCTTGACCCGTATCGGAATTGACGCCTTCTACGAGTGCAATCAATTGCCTCTCATCCTCTTGAGCGTCGGCGGTAAAACGCTGGTTCGCTACTCCGAGGCGAATACGGCCAGCCAGTACTCCATCCCCGCGGGCGTAACATCCATCGCGGATGCGGCGTTCGCCTATTGCGAATCTCTGAAAAACGTGACCCTTACCGAGAACCTCGCCTACATCGGCAGATATGCGTTCTTGTATTGTACGCGATTGACCCATATCTCGATCCCCGACAGCTTAACCCATATCGGAGTTGACGCCTTCTACGGCTGCGATCAATTGCCTCTCATCCTCTTCAGCGCGGGCGGCAAAACATTGGTTCGCTACTCCGACGCGAATACGGCGACCCAATACTCCATCCCTGCGGGCGTAACGTTCATTGCGGATAACGCGTTCGCTTTTTGCGAGTATCTGGAAAGCGTGACCCTTGCCGAGAGCGTCACCGGCATCGGAGACTATGCGTTCTGGGATTGCACACGACTGACCCACATCTCGATCCCCGACACCATCACCCGCTTTGGAATTGACTCCTTCTACGGCTGCGAGCAATTGCCTCCCATCCTCTTCAGCGTCGGCGGCAAGATACTCTTTCTCTATTCCTACCTGAACACGGAGACCGAGTATTCCATCCCCGAGGGCGTTGTAACTATTGCGGATACGGCGTTCGCTTTTTGCGAGTATCTGGCGAGTATCACGATTCCCGAGAGCCTCACCCGCATTGGGGGCTATGCCTTCTGGTACTGCACCGGTCTGACGGAGATTACGTTTCCCGAAAGCGTAACCAGTCTTGAAGAGATGGCGTTCTACGGTTGCGACAACCTCAGGAGCGCTTATTTCCAGGGCGATGCTCCGGAACTGGGGGAAGAGGTCTTTACCAGCGACCCCACCCTCTATTATACCGCGGGAGCCTCCGGCTGGACGACGCCCACATGGAATGGATATCGCACGGCGCTCTGGGGCCCCGAGGAGCCTCCGGCATTGAGCTTTGAAGTGAAGACGGGCAAACTCATCCTGACCTACAGCGGCGGCAACCTGGAAGAGAGCGGCGACCTCATTCTCTGGAGCCCTGTGGAGGGTGCGCAGGAGGGACAATACGAAGTGGATGTGAGTTTGAGCGACAGGAAATTTTATCGTGTAGTTCAATAGATTCTCAATCAACGGGGATGCGACCCCTTGCGGGGTCGGGTGGGGATATTATTATCATTCTTACCAGGGATCTATGACCCCTGGCTATGAGATCGGTATGCTCCGCATACCTTAATAATGCGCATCCTTCGGATGCGGGGAAAGCGCCATCCCAATCAAAATGGAAAATATCCGCCCGTACCCATCTGTTTTCCAAATCCATGCAACGCCAAGCCCAAATCCATGCAACGCCAAGCCTAATTCGATGCAGCGCCAAGCCTAATTCGATGCAACGCCAAGCCTAAATCCATGCAACGAGCAGCACCCTCAATTGAAGGCTGTTTTTTGACTGACCGTCTGTTCAATTTCAGCTTTAAAATTCAGAGGAAAAAGTGCCCGTGAAAATAACTTTACTCAAGGTAAGGAAATAAATATTTTTTCACCCTTTTTTTCCATTTATAAGCTTGTAATAAAAGGCGTTTCCGCTAAAATAGGTTGTCTTTTGATTGAAGATGGACAAGGACTTAGAATTCAGACAAATCAGTCAGTCACCACCCCCCGAATTCAGTACCGCTGGAGGCGAAAAATACGACGCTTCCAAGATTGATAAGCTGGAGGGTTTGGAGGCTGTTCGCAAGCGCCCCGGAATGTACATTGGCGACCCGGATGAAAACGGGCTTCACCATTGCGTCTTCGAGGTGCTCGATAACTCCATAGATGAACACCTTGCCGGTTTTTGCAAACAGATATCGGTGGTGATCCATGTGGATGGCTCGGTCTCGATAAAAGACGATGGCCGCGGCATCCCTGTGGATATTCACCCCAAGTTCAAAATCCCCGCCGTGGAGCTGGTGCTCACCAATCTGCACGCCGGCGGCAAGTTCGGCCAGGGCGCCTATAAGTACTCGGGCGGCCTGCACGGCGTCGGCGCCAAGTGCGTCAATGCCCTCTCCGAGTGGTTCAAGGTAGAGGTCTACCGAGACGGCCTGGTCTACTACATGTCCTTCGCCCTGGGCAAGACCACCCAGAAACTCCAGGTAATCGGTAAATCCAAAACCACCGGTACCTGCGTCACTTTCAAGCCCGATTCGACGATTTTCACGATCACCACCGAGTTCCAGTTCGATATTCTGGCACGGCGGCTGCGGGAGCTCGCCTTCCTCAACCCGGGCGTGGAGATCACGCTCAAGGATGAACGGCAAGAAAACAAACAGGAGAAGTTCCTCTACAAAAAGGGAATCGAGGAGTTCGTCCGCCAGTTGGGCAAGGGTAAAAACACTCTCACCTCGGAGCCGATCGTCCTGGCCGCCCAAAAAGACGAGGTCTTCCTCGATTGCGTCATTCAGTACAATGACAGCTATAGCGACCATATTCTCTGCTTCGCCAACTCCATCCCCAATACCGACGGCGGCACGCACCTGACCGGTTTCCGGACGGCTCTGACCCGCGCGATCAACCAGTACGGCAGGAGCAACGACCTCTTCAAGAAAGATAAGGATACCTCTCTGACCGGTGACGACGTGCGCGAAGGAATCGTCTGCGTCCTGAGCGTCAAGCTCCCCAACCCGCGCTTTGAATCCCAGACCAAAGTCAAGCTGGTCAATACGGAGATCGAAGGGGTGGTCTCTTCAATCGTTTATGAGGGGCTGATGGAGTACTTTGACCGCTCGCCGCAACTGGCCAAGAAGATTATCGACAAGGCGCTGACGGCTGCCCGTGCCCGTGAAGCGGCCCGCAAAGCGCGTGAAGCGGTCCGCAAAACGGCTCTGACCGGCGGCGGGCTCCCCGGCAAGCTGGCCGATTGCTCGGACCGCGACCCGGCCAATACGGAGCTCTATATCGTCGAGGGCGACTCTGCCGGTGGCTCCGCCAAACAGGGACGCGACCGCCGTTACCAGGCGATTTTGCCGATTCGCGGCAAGTTCCTGAACGTTGAGAAGGCGCGTCTGGATAAAATCCTCCAGAATAATGAAATCCGCACCATGATCACCGCCGTAGGTACCGGCATTGGCACGGGCGACGGGGAAGGAGCCTTCAACCTCGAGCGGCTGCGCTACCACAAGATCGTGATCATGACCGATGCCGATGTCGATGGCTCACACATCCGCACGCTGCTCCTCACCTTTTTCTTCCGGCAGATGCCCGAGCTGGTCAAGCGCGGCCATATCTACATCGCCCAGCCGCCGCTCTACCAGATACTCCGCAAAAGACGGGTCGAGTACGTGGAGGATGATGCCCAGTTGAACAGAATCCTGATTCAGCTCGGAGCCGAAGAGGTGAGCCTCAAGAATCTCTCCGATGAGCGCGTCTTTAACGATAAACAGCTCGATGAAATACTGGAGCTCCTCACCTCGCTTGACAGATACGCCAATGCGCTGCGGAGGCAGGGAGGCGACTTCAGCGACTATGTGGAGAAGATCAACCCGCGTACCCAGGAGCTGCCCAAACATTTCGTGAGAGTGCGCGACGGCAATGACGAGTTCGCCCACTATTTCCATACCGAAAAGGAGCTCTTTGAGTTCTCGGAAAACAATCCCGATCTCGGCCTCTATGAGAATGAGGAGGATGAAAACGGCAACGGTGAAAATGAGAATGGCAACGGTAACGGTAACAATGCCAAAAACGGTAAAACCAAAGGTTTGAGGACCCGTCGCGCCACCCATGTTGAACTCTATGAGCGCTCCGCCGTCTCGGATCTGCTCAAAAAGCTCGCCCGCAGAGGCCTCTCCATCGAGCATTACTCGGCCCAGGATAAACCGCTCTTTGAGCTCTCCGAAGGCGAAGGCATACGGGCCAAAACACGCAAGCTTTTCTCCATCCCCGAAATCCTTGAAGCAGTCAAGGAGGTCGGCCGGCATGGCATCCAGATCAAGCGCTTCAAAGGTCTGGGCGAAATGAACGCCAAGGAGCTCTTTGAAACGACGATGAACCCCCTCAACCGCAAGTTCCTGCGGGTGGAAGTACCCGATGTGGTGGAGGCCGAGGAGATGTTCACCAAACTGATGGGGGAAGAGGTCGAGCCCCGGCGCCAGTTCATTCAGGATAACGCCCTGAATGTCAGGAACCTGGATGTCTAGCAACTAGAGGATAACAGTAAACATGTCAGACGATACCACTTCGAACCCCGAGAACGTCCCCTTGATGGGGACCGGTTCCGTATTTTCAGCAGGGGAAAAGATCGCCAAAATAAACGTAGCCGACGAGATGAAGAGCTCCTTCCTGGACTACTCCATGTCGGTCATTATTTCCAGGGCGCTTCCAGATGTCCGCGACGGTCTCAAACCCTCCCAGCGGCGTATTCTCTACGCCATGCACGAGCTCAATCTCTACCCGGGCCATAAACCTTACAAATGCGCCAAAATCTGCGGTGATACCAGCGGTAACTATCACCCGCACGGTGAGCAGGTGATCTACCCCACCCTGGTCCACATGGCCCAGCCGTGGTCGATGCGCGAGACGCTGATTGAGGGCCAGGGGAACTTCGGCTCGATGGAGGGCGACCCCCCCGCCGCCATGCGTTACACCGAGGCACGGCTCACCCATCTGGGCGCCGTCCTCATGAGCGACATGGATAAGGATACGGTGGATTTTGTCCCCAACTACGATGAGCGGCTCTCCGAGCCGGCCGTTTTCCCCTCCGCCTCTCCGAACCTGATCGTCAATGGCGGCACCGGTATCGCCGTCGGCATGGCGACGAATCTGGCCCCGCACAACCTGCAGGAAACGGTCGATGCCATCTGCGCACTGATTGATACCCCGAGCCTCCAGCCTCTGGACCTGCTCAAATATATCAAGGGCCCCGATTTCCCCACCGGCTGTACGATCTGCGGCTCCGAAGGGATTAAAAACTACTTCCAGAGCGGCCGCGGCTCGGTCAAAATCCGGGCCAAGGTCGGAGTCGAGCAGCTCAAGGGCAACCGCGAGCAGATCATCATTTCCGAAATCCCCTACGGGGTCAACCGCGCCACCCTGGTGGAACGCATCGCCAATCTGGTCAATGAGAAGACGCTGACCGATATCACCGCCATTCGGGATGAATCCGATGAAAATACCCGCGTGGTCATCGAGCTCAAGCGCGACGCCATCCCCAAGGTGGTCATCAATAACCTCTACAAGTTTACGCAGTTGGAGACCTCTTTCAGCGTCAATGCGCTGGCGATCGACCATGGCCGCCCCAAGATTCTCAACATGAAAGAGATGATGGAGTGCTACATCGAGCACCGGCGCGAAGTGGTCATCCGCCGCACCCGTTATCTCCTGAGAAAAGCCGAGGAGCGCGCCGAGATTCTGGAGGGCTACCTGATTGCGCTCGATAACCTCGATGAATTCATCCGGATTATCCGCCAATCGGCCAACCGTGAAGAAGCGCGCGTCAGGCTGCTCGCCTTCGAGTTCAGCCGCGCCGCCGTGGAAAGGCTCGGCATCCTCATCCGCGACCCCGCCAGACTCCAAAACGGCCGCTACCTCTTTAGCCTGGCCCAGGCCAATGCGATTCTGGACCTCCGACTCTACCAGCTCACCGGACTGGAGCAGGAAAAAGTCCGCAAAGAATACGATGCCCTGGTGGAAACCATCAAAGACCTGCAGGATATCCTGGCCAAAGAGCACCGGATCATGGGAATCATCAAGCAGGAGCTCAGAGAACTGGCCGAGAAACATGGCAACCCGCGCCGGACCGCTCTGGCCGCCGATGCCGGTGAGATGGCCATTGAGGACCTGATCGCCAACGAGGGGGTCATCATCACCATGACCCACAAAGGGCTCATCAAGCGAACCAATGTCAGCTCCTATCGCTCCCAGCGACGCGGTGGCAAAGGGGTGATCGGCATGAGCACCCGCTCCACGGCACTGGATGAGGACGAAGATTTCATTGAGCGGCTCTTCACGGCCAGCACTCATGACTACCTGCTCTTCTTTACCAATACGGGCCGGGTCTACTGCGAGCGCGTCCACGAAATCCCCGATATGGGGCGTGCCGCCAAGGGCCGCAGCATCGCCAACCTCCTGCAGCTCCAATCCAATGAGAAGGTCGCGGCGCTTATACGCATCAATGCCCAGAGCGAAAACGGCCAGGAAACCACCTGGGAGCAGGACCAGTGCCTCTTCTTCGCCACCCGCAACGGAACGGTGAAGCAGACCGAGCTGCGCCAGTACGCCAATATCCGCAAGGGCGGCATCATCGCCATCAATATCGAGGAGGGCGACCTCCTGATCGATGTCAAGCTGACCACCCATGACGATGACGTCGTGCTGATCACTCGCGAAGGGATGAGCATCCGCTTCCGCGAAGATGACGTCCGCAGAATGGGCCGCGCCACGACCGGCGTCCGGGGCATCAATCTCTCCAGCGAGGATGAAGTGATCGCCGCCGCCATCGTGGAAAAAGACGCTTCTCTCCTGGTCGCGGGAGACCGCGGCATCGGCAAACGAACCGACTTTGATGAGTACCGTGTCCAGGCCCGCGGCGGCAAAGGGATCATCACGATGAAGACCGGAGAAAAAACCGGTAAAGTCATCGGCGCCCTGACCGTTAAGGATGGAGACGAAATCATGCTCATCACCATCGACGGCCAGATGGTACGGACCAGCGTCAATTACATCCGCGAGACCGGCCGCAACACCATGGGAGTCCGGCTCATCGACCTGCGCGGAGAGGACCGCCTGCAGGCGATCGCCCCCGTCGTCAAGGAAGATGACGAGAACGATGACGATGAGAGCCAACCCAAGCTTGAAATGGAGATCGAAGACCCCGACGCTCCGGCCCCCCTGGAGATCATCGATACTCAGGAGGAAACCGAAGAAGCTGAGGAGCAGGAACCCCCTGCACCCCCTGCCGATGACGAGCCGCCTCTGCTGGATTAAAAGCTGAGGAGCCCCCGGCACCTCTCAAAAAAACCTCCCTCTGGAGCTCAAACCACGAGGGAGGTTCTTTTTTTGGGCCACTCGCACTCACTCTGGCTCTGAAAAAGGGTTGCCGCCGGAATGCCGACAAGTTATCCTGAAACTGCAGAGAGTGGGGAGCACAGCTCCGCAAAAACAGCTCTCCCGGCAAAGGAAAGAAAATGAAAATAGGGATTATCAGGTGTCAGCAAACTGAAGATATCTGCCCGGGTACGACCGATTTCAAGATTGCAGCCCAGGGCAAATTGGCCTTTGAAGAGACCGGACCGGTCGAAGTCATCGGCTTTGTCAGTTGCGGTGGGTGTCCCGGCAAGCGGGCGGTTTCCAGGGCCAAAATCATGGCCGAGCGGGGAGCCCAGGCGATTGTCTTTGCCTCCTGTATTTCCCGGGGCACCCCCATCGGGATGCCGTGTCCCCACTTTAAAGAGATGAAAGAAGCGGTCATCCGCAGAGTCGGTGAAGGCATCCGCATCATCGAGTGGACTCACTAGCGGGAAGGTTTATTCACTACTTATTCACTACTTATTCACTAGTTATTCACTATGCTTCTTCGGGGCTGGGCGGCTCTTCCCAGCGGCCATGGCGCTTGATGAGCGCTACCAGCGCATCGACCGCATCTTCCTCCGGGATATTGCGTTCCACAGGCGTTTTGCCGACATAGAGCGTGATTTTTCCCGGGGCTCCCCCCACGTAACCGAAGTCTGCGTCAGCCATTTCGCCGGGACCATTGACAATGCAACCCATAATGCCGATCTTGACGCTGCTCAAGTGGCTGGTCCGCTCGCTGATGCGCGCGATCACCTTCTGGATATCAAAGAGAGTGCGCCCGCAGGAGGGGCACGAGATATATTCAGTCTTGAAGGAGCGTGAGCCCGAAGCCTGCAAAATATTCCAGGCCAGCATGACCGCCTCGGTCGGGTTTTTGGGACGGCGCACCAGCAGCGCATCGCCAATGCCATCGCAAAGCAGCGAGCCGAGCAGCGTAGCCGATTTCAGGACCTCCTTTTCGGCCAGGTCGCGCTCTTCGGGTTTGAAAGTATCTTTGAGGAGAATCGGATTCCTGAGCCCGGCCGCCTTCAGCGCGGAGGCCAGCCAGCGAAACGCATAGACCACCGGCACGCCGCAGCCATCGGCAATCGTCACCAGCCGTCCGGCCGGTATCTCCGGCAGCTCGGGGCAGACCTCAACCTCTACGCAAGTCCCGGGCGAGTATTCTGCCTCGCAATAAGCGCGCTTGCGGGCCAGCGCTTTGCGGTCGGCTTGCGCGGCCTGCTCCGCCGTAACCAACACCCTGACCGGTTGCATCGCTCCCAGCGCCATTCCGTCATAGAGCAGCTCTTCGCTCTGGCGCCGTTCGTAGGAGTAGGGGTCCCAGGCGGCCGGCAGCTCCGGCGCCATATCGCCGCTGAATATCTCGGGCATGGAGCTGAGCAGCTCGCGGCAAACCGGGATTTCATGGGTGCTGTCTTCCGAGAGTGAAACGCGGATGGTCTCCCCCAGGCCATCGCCCAGGAGCGCCCCAATCCCCACGGCGCTCTTGATGCGTCCGTCTGCGCCCACTCCGGCCTCCGTCACTCCCAGGTGGAAGGGGTAGTTGCAATCGGAGGCTTCTTCCGAAAGCTTTTGAGCCAGGAGCCGATAGGCTTCAATCGTCACCTTGGGGCTGCTGGCTTTCATGGAAAAGAGAAAGTTATGATACTGGTGTTTGCGGGCGATCCGCGCGTATTCCAGCGCCGCCTCCGCCATCCCCAGCGGCGTATCGCCATAGCGGCCCAGAATCCGCTGGCTGAGCGAGCCATGATTGGAGCCGATGCGCATCGCGCGGCCCAGCTTCTTGCAGAGCTCCAGGAGCGGCAGGAATTTTTCTTCAATCCGCTCCAGCGCCGCTTCATACATCTCCGGCGTGCTGCTCTCGGGGTCCCAGTTGCCTGAATCGGCGAAGTTGCCCGGGTTAATCCGGATTTTTTCCACCCAGCGCGCCGCCTCCAGCGCCGCCTCCGGGATAAAGTGAATATCGGCCACCAGCGGAACCCGACTCCCCTGTGAGCGCAGTTGCTCGGCAATCAGTTGCAGGTTCCGCGCCTCTTTCAAGGTTGGCACCGCCAGGCGTACCAGTTGGCAGCCGGCCTTTTCAAGCTCCAGAGTCTCACGCACGCAGCTCTCCGTATCGCCGGTCTTGCTGGTCAGCATGGATTGAACCACGACCGGCTGATCGGCACCGATAATGATCCCCCCCTCCCCGGGACTCCCCACCACCACTTCACGCGTGGGGCGGCGCTGGTAAAAGTACAGAGAATGATTGTAGAACATACCGTCTGCTTATCTCTTGGGAGTGCGCCGCTACTTATCGCCCGCCGGGACCGTCTCCTCGAACTGGACACCCTGTTTGTACATCCCCGAAAAGAGGGAGAACTTCTTAATATCGTTGAACGAGACGTAAATCATAAATCCGATCAAAAGAAACGCGAAGGCGGTGTTCACATACTCCAGGAAGCGGATACTGACCGAGCGGCGCGTCACCCACTCATAGGTGGACATCACGATATGGCCGCCATCCAGAACCGGTATCGGCAGGAGGTTCAATATCGCCAGGCTGACGTTGAGCAGAACCATGAAGTTGAGCGCCAGCCGGTAATCGCCCTTCACATAGGCGGCCAGCATCGCCAGAATCCCCGGCGGCCCGCTCAGGTCTTTGACCCCTATGCCGGTCTCTTTGGAGTAGAAGAGAGCGGCAATGGTCTTGTAGGTTCGCTCGAAAACGCTCCAGACGTTCTCCCACGGCCAGGGCCCCGGCCACTGCACGGCATAGGTCAGCTTCCCTTCAGTGGTCAAATAAACCGAGAGTTTGCCCTGCCCGCCCACATCGGCCGGCACCACGCTGAGCACCAGATTGGTCATTCCCCCCTCCTCCAGAGGTCTTGAAACGGCGACCTGGCACTCCTGGCCCGGGTGGGCCTTGACCAGCTCGACAAAGTGCTCTCTGCCCAGAACCGGCATCCCGTTGAAGCTGGTGATATGGTCGCCATCCTGCATTCCGGCCTGTGCGCCCGCTCCATCGGGCTCCACCCGCTGGGCCACGGGCAAATCCTTGCCGCCGAGATTGGGGAGCTTCCAGGTAAAGCCCGATATCTCGTGAATGTTCGGGTCCACCCTCAGTTTGAGCTCATTGGTATGGAGCATCCCATCCCGCTTCATCACAAAGGGGAGCACGCTTGAGCGTGAAAGGATGCAGGCCTCGTTAACCTCCTCCCAGGAGCGTACCGCCTTACCATCGACCATCACGATCTCATCGCCATAGCGGATGCCCATCTGGTACTCCTCGGAAGCCGGGTCCACATAACCGATCACCGGCGGATTGATCAGGTAAGGCAGGCCGACAAGACAGAGCAAAGTGGCCAGGGCAAAAGCGAAAACAAGGTTCATGGTCGGCCCTGCGAAGGCGGTCAGAATCCGCTTCCAGGGGGCCGCCGGCGGGCAGGGCTCCTCGCTGGCACCCTCCAGCGCCTCGCTGGTCACCATTTGAGGCAGGCGAACGAAACCGCCGGCAGGTATCCACCGCAGTGAATACTCAATGCCATTGCGCTTCCAGCTCTTGATCTTCGGGCCAAAACCAATAGCGAACTCCTCCACCTTCATCCCGCACTTGAGCGCTACCCAGAAGTGGCCGAACTCGTGTACGAACACGGCTGCTCCAAAAAGTAGCAACACACACACAATCACATAGATAAGTTGCAAACTCGAGTATAATAAATCCATGATATTTTCTGCCGGAGGCAATCGGCTTGAAGAGCTCTTACCCCCCCGCAGACAATATACCGACAAAAGAACCCCTTTGCAATAGCGCATTCAGAGAGCTCCGGACTCCCCGCCGGCTCTCTTGCCCGTACAGCCGGACCCTAAAAAGAGCTTCACCTTTTCTGCCGGAGAGGTTACCCTTGCGGCATGAGATTTCGACTTCAATCTGTTAAATTTCTGCTCCTCACGGGGCTCATCGCCTGGGCTCTCTGCGCTGTTCAATCCCCTGAAGCCCTGGCACAGGGCCGCCGCCCCAAAATCCCTTATGAATATGAAGGCTTTAAGGATACGAACTGGGTTTGCCTCTTTGACGGCAAGTCATTGAGCGGCTGGCTCCCGCTGGAATTGGGCGGCAGCGGCCCCGTCGAGTTCGAAGCGGAGTTCAAAACGGACAAACAGACGAATACGGTTCCGGCTATCCTCATCCACCGCGGCGATATGCTCTCGGGCATGGCCTGGACCAATGGACCGCCACGGATGAATTATGAAATAGAGTGGGAAGCGATGCGCGTGGATGGCAATGATTTCTTCGCCGCCATGGGTTTTGCGGTGAATGACTCCTACGCCTCCTTCATCCCCTCGGGCTGGGGCGGCAGTGTCGCCGGTATCTCCTGCGTCGATAACCGAGACGCCTCCGAAAATGAGACCTCCAGCTACCTGCCTCTGGAAGATAAGGTCTGGCACAAGTTCAAACTCAGAGTCACCGAGAAGAAGGTTGAAGCCTGGGCCAATGAGAAGAAGATCATCGACCTGCGCACGGAGGACAAAGAGCTCAGCCTGCGCAGCGGCTCCCCGGCGGAAATCAAACGCTACGGGATCGTCTGCACCGTCTACCGCTCTACCGGTGCCATCAAAGATATCCGGATGAGGAAGATAAAAATCGACGAGGAAAAGTAATCCTATCCAGACTCCCCCTCTACGATTGAGCGGCTCGCTGCTCCTGGCGCCGATGCAGGATGTCACCGACCTGGCATTCTGGCGGCTCCTGGAGCGCCGGGCCGGGGCCGATTGCTACCTCACCGAGTATATTCGGGTCTATCCCCACTCGCGCATCGACCCGCATATCGAGAGGCAAATCCTGCAAAACGATACCGGCCGGCCGCTGGTGGCCCAGATCGCCGGGGAGGATATCCCCAGTCTGGTAAAAATCGCGCAAGAGCTGCAGCGGCTCCCCGTTGCCGGGATCGATCTCAATCTCGGCTGCCCCGCCCAGGTGGTCTGCCGCAAAAACGTCGGAGGCGCTCTCCTCAAAGACCCTGCCAAAGTGGAGGAGATACTCGGCGCGCTGCGTCCAGCCATCAAGATACCTTTCAGCGTCAAGTGCCGTCTGGGCTATGCCGATTCCTCCTCTTTCGAGCATCTTCTGGAGCTCTTCAATCAATATCGGCTCGACTGGGTCACCATTCATGGTCGGACCGTCCGGCAAGGCTATGGCGGTCAGGCCAATTGGGATGCGATTATGCAGGCTGCCCGGCTCCTGAACTGCCCCACAATCGGCAACGGCGATATCTCCTGCCCCCAAACGGCTGCCCGCATCCTCACGGATTCTCCGCTGGCAGGCCTCATGATTGGACGCGGCGCGGTCCGCAATCCGTGGCTCTTCTCGCAAATCCGGCAGGTTCTCGAAGGCAAGGAGCCGCTCCTCCCCACGGGACGGCAACTGATGGAGTACCTGCGGGAGCTGCGCCAAGTGACCGATCTGGGGCCGCTGAGCCGTGGCGAGCGCTTTCACGTAGAACGGGTTAAGAAATTCCTCAACTTTATCGGCGAAGGCGTCGGAGCCGACTTCCTCCATGCCGTCCGCCGCGCCTCCAGTTGGAGCCAAATGGAATCCATCTGGGCCCGCTTCCTCGACCACGACCGTCCGATGCCCCTCATCCCGCCACGGAAACCACCAGCCGGCGAAAACTCTCCCGCGACGCTCCCCGAAAAACATTGAATTCCGAACCGGCTCGGGATAGGCTGGTCTCTTTGCTTGAAAGGGCAGCAGAATTGAAAGAATTACTATCCGGAAATGAGGCAATCGCCCGCGGTATCTACGAAGCGGGTGTGAAAGTGGCAGTGGGATACCCAGGGACCCCCTCCACGGAAATTTTAGAAAACGTCGAGAAGTACAAGGAAGATGTCTACTGTGAGTGGTCGCCCAATGAAAAGGTCGCCTTCGAAGTAGCCGCCGGAGCCTCTCTGACCGGTGCGCGCGCCATCGTCACGATGAAACATGTGGGCCTGAACGTGGCGGCGGACCCGCTCATGACGCTTACCTACGTCGGGGCCGTGGGCGGCTTTGTCGCCATTGTGGCTGATGACCCGGGGATGCACTCCTCTCAGAATGAACAGGATACGCGGCAATATGCACGCTTTGCCAAAATCCCCATTCTGGAGCCGGCGGATTCGGAGGAGGCCCGCGATTTCCTCGTGGCCGGTCTGGAGCTTTCCGAAAAATTCAAAACTCCCGTCATTTTGCGGACCACCACCCGCATCTCTCACTCTCGCACACTGGTCCAGCTCCGTGAACGCGTAGAGCATGAACCGCAGGGGTTCAAGAAAGACCCGCCCCGTTTCGTGCCGATTCCCGCCTGGGCGCGCCCCATGCGGGTACGTGTGGAGGAGCGGCTCAAGGCGATGGCTCCGGAGGTCTGCGCTTCGCCAATGAACCGGATTGAATGGGCCGGTAAAGAGCTGGGGATCATCGCCTGCGGCGTCGCCTACCAATATGTAAAGGAGGTCTTCCCGGAGGCCTCGGTCCTCAAGCTCGGCTGGGCCTATCCTTTTCCCGATGAATTGATCCGCCAGTTTGCCGCCGGAGTCAGCCGGCTTCTCGTCGTGGAGGAGCTTGATGACTTTGTGGAGGAGCATGTGAAGTCGCTCGGCATCGCCTGCGACGGCAAGAACTTCATCCCCAATATAGGCGAGCTCTCCCCGATGCTGCTGCGGCGGATTCGCGCCCGGATGGAAGGTAAAGAGCTCCCCCAAACGCTGCCGGTGGAAGAGGCTTCCCAGTTGCCGCCGCGGCCGCCCGTTCTCTGCCCCTCCTGTCCGCACCGTGCCGTTTTCGCTGCGCTGGGCAAATTCGACGTGGTGGTGACCGGCGATATCGGCTGCTACAGCCTCGGCGTAGCGGCACCGCTCAACCGGATGGATACGATTCTCTGCATGGGCGCCGGTATCAGCATGGCCCACGGGATGAAGGTCGCCGGTGAAAAGAGACGGGTCGTCGGCATGGTCGGGGATTCCACCTTTTTCCACTCGGGCATCACCGGTCTGCTCGATATCGGCTACAATAAGAGCGCTCCGGTCATCATTATTCTCGATAACCGCGTCACGGCTATGACCGGCCACCAGGAGAACCCGGGCTCCGGCCTCACGCTGATGGGGGAAACGACCTGGCAGGCCTCGATTGAAGACTTTGCCCGCGCCTGCGGTATCAAACGCGTCTTTGCGGTCGATCCGCTGAAGTACGATGCCTTTATCGAGCTGCTCAAGGAGTCGTTCGATACGCCAGAGCCGACGGTCATTATCTCCCGCTCACCCTGCATCGTCCATGATCACTCGGGCCTGCAAACGGTCCGCCAGGTGGACCCCGATCTCTGCCGTACCTGCAAGGTATGCCTCAAAATCGGCTGCCCCGCCCTGGAATTCACCGATGGCCATGTGCGCATCAACAGCCTCATGTGCGGCGGCTGCAGTCTCTGCGAGCAGATTTGCCCCTTTGATGCGATTTCACCCATTTCAGAACCTTAGCTTTTTTGACGATGAACGATTGTGTAAGCGTATTTTTGACCGGTGTCGGTGGCCAGGGCATTCTGCTGGCCAGCGAAATTCTCTCCAATGCCGCCATGCTGGCCGGCTTTGACGTGAAGACCAACGAGATCCACGGAATGGCCCAGCGCGGCGGGACGGTGACCGCCCAGGTCCGCTACGGCCAGAAGGTCTACAGCCCCCTGATTTGCGAGGGCGACGCGCGGGTGCTCTGCGCCTTCGAGATGGCCGAGGCGGTCCGCGCGGCCCACTACCTGGCGCCCAGCGGACTGGCCGTGGTCAACCAGTACCGGATTATCCCGGTCACGGTCTCCTCCGGCTCCTCCACCTACCCGCAGGATATTAAAGAGACGCTGCGCAAACGCTTCCCGCGGCTCTGCTACTTCGACGCCACCGCCCGAGCGGCCGAAGCCGGAACCGAAAGAGCGGCCAATGTCGTTCTCCTGGGGGCCACCTCGGTCGGTCTGGACCTGCCCGAAGAGACCTGGCTCGAAGCGATCCGCAAGACCGTCAAACCCAAATTCATAGAGGTCAACCTCAAAGCTTTCGCAGCAGGCAGAGCCGCCGCGCAATCCTGATAAGTCAACCCCTGAAGCAACTACCCCATCGGAGAAACGCTTTTCCGAGCTCCCGTTCCGTAAAAAGCGGCCGACCCAAACCTTTTTAATTTTCTGATGAACCTGGCCTCCCTCAACCCGCAGCAGCACGAAGCCGTCACCGACGTGGAAGGCCCGTTCATCATTCTGGCCGGTGCCGGCACGGGCAAAACACATGTCATCACTTCCCGTGTAGCGTACCTCATTGAAAAATGCGAAGTGCCGCCGGAGCAGATTCTGGCCGTCACCTTCACCAACAAGGCGGCTCGGGAGATGCAGGAGCGTGTCGCGAAGCTTATCCCCAAAAGAACGTCGGGTGAAAAGGGTAAGAAAGCCCAGAAACCGACTATCAGCACCTTTCACTCGCTCTGCGTGCGCATCTTGCGGCTCTATATCGACCGCCTGGGCTATAAGAATAATTTCGTCATTTATGACGAATCGGAGCAGCTCTGGACCTTGCGCAAAATCATGAGCCATATCCACACCGGTGAAGATAAAATCGATGTCAGG